>NZ_MAYS01000246.1 GCF_001756855.1 Candidatus Erwinia dacicola
CACCTGGCGCGAGGTCGCGGCCCAGCTGGAAAGAACTTCCCGGCAGTCACGGAGATGATGGACAAGGCGGAGGCGGAGGGGCTGGCGTACTTCGGGTTCCCGAGAGCGCACCGGGTGAAAATCCACTCCACGAACACGCTGGAGCGCCTGAATTAAAGAGGTGAAGCGGCGGCGTTTCCACGTGGTGGGTATCTTTCAACGAAGAGAGCATAACCCGGCTTCTGGGGGCGGTGCTGACGGAGCAGAACGAAGAATGGCTGTTGCAGAACCGCTACCTGCCGCCGCACAGCATGGCGGAGATAGAGCAGACCGCTGAAAACGATGTGATCGAGGCGCTGCCACTCAGCGCTTAACAGACATATTACCGGACCGGAAGGCTGGATCTGAATTTACACCACCTTGACGGACTCGACTCGCTGCGGGTCGGGCATGCCCGATCCCAGCGGATGTTTCATTATTTTGCAGGGGCGAGGCATGCCTCGCCTAGGACGTTGTTTATCTTACCAGATAAGGAAAAGGTTATGTCACAGCAGTTACCCAAAGATTTTTTATGGGGCGGCGCGGTTGCGGCACATCAGGTTGAAGGCGGCTGGAATGAGGGCGGCAAAGGCCCGAGCATCGTTGACGTTTTGTCCGGCGGCTCCCACGGCGTTGACCGCCAGATCACCGACGGCATCTACCCATCGCTCAACTACCCGAATCACCTAGCGGTAGATTTCTACCATCGCTACAAAGAAGATATCGCTCTGTTCGCCGAGATGGGCTTTAAGTGCTTCCGCACCTCGATTGCCTGGACACGCATCTTCCCAAAAGGCGACGAGCAGGTGCCAAACGAAGCCGGATTACAGTTCTACTATGACCTGTTTGACGAGCTGCTGCAGTACGGTATTGAGCCGGTGATCACCCTCTCGCACTTCGAGATGCCGCAGCATTTGGTCAAGGAGTACGGTGGCTGGCTGAATCGCAAAGTGGTCCACTTCTTTGTGAACTACAGCGAAGTGGTGCTGAAGCGCTATCAGCACAAAGTGAAATACTGGATGACCTTTAACGAGATCAATAATCAGCGTAACTGGCGCTACCCGCTGTTCGGCTACTGCAACTCCGGGGTGATTTTTACCGACCACGAAAAGCCCGAGCAGGCCATGTACCAAGTGCTGCACCATCAGTTTGTCGCGAGTGCGCAGGTAGTGAAGCTGGGCCACGATATTAACCCACAGCTGCAGATTGGCTGCATGCTGGCGATTGTGCCCCTCTACCCTTGGTCGTGCCACCCGGACGACGTGATGTTTTCCCAGGAGTCGATGCGCGAACGCTACCTGTTCGGCGATGTGCATCTACGCGGCTACTACCCCCCCTACATCCTGAAAGAGTGGCAGCGTAAAGGCTACCAGATCGAGATGCAGCCGGGCGACGAGCAGGTGCTGCGCGATGGCTGTGCCGATTACCTTGGCTTCAGCTATTACATGAGCAACGCGGTGCAGTTCTCCGCCAAAGATAGCGACGATGGCCGCCATATTGAAGGCTTCCCCGGCAGCCTCCCGAATCCGCACGTCAAAGCGTCCGACTGGGACTGGCAGATTGACCCGGTAGGCCTGCGCTACACGCTGAATGCCTTCTGGGAACGCTATCAGAAGCCGATGTTTATCGTGGAAAACGGCTTTGGCGCTTACGATACAGTGGAAGCCAACGGCGAGATCAACGATGACTACCGCATTGCCTATCTGCAGGCGCATATCGAGCAAATGAAGATTGCGGTGCTGGAGGATGGCGTCGAGCTGGTGGGCTACACGCCGTGGGGCTGTATTGACTGCGTGTCGTTTACTACCGGCCAGTACAACAAGCGTTACGGCTTTATCCACGTGGATAAAAACGATGATGGCACAGGTACCCTAGCGCGTTCGAAAAAGAAGAGTTTCGACTGGTATAAGCAGGTAATCGCCAGCAACGGCGCGGACCTGTAAAGTTGGAAAACACCAGGCCGATCGAAAAAAATGATCGGTCCCTACAACTGCCCCATCTACATCCTGTAGGGGTCGACTGCTTTTCTGGTCGACCCGCGAATCGATAATCGTCATCAATTCGGGCCCTGATGAAAGACGCGCGTGAGGTTCTTGTTCGTTAAGCGGATACGTATATCCTGTACAATAGCCAGATAGGCCTCACGGGGTCTAACCCTTTATCATCAACGAATTGCAGGTCAGATGGTTATACTGCTTCGAGCTTTAGTTGGCTGAGTACAGCCGGAAATCATCACCGTAATGTAGTGATGCCCAACATAGCCGCGCGTTTTTGGCGGCGATGGCCACAACAGCCCGCCAGTACCCTCTGCGCTCAACCAACATACAAACCCAACGGCTGAATGAATCAGTCCTTTTCCCAGCGCCAATAAGCACTGAACGAGCCCCCTGAACCAGAAGCGTTCGCAGATACGAATCACCGGCTTTTGTGATTCTGCCAAGTTTCGACTTTCCGCCGCTGCTGTATTGTGGTGGCGTCAGCCCCAGCCAAGCTGCCAGTTGACGTCCATTTTTAAAATCATGTGCATTACCGATACTGGCGACCAGTGCACAGGCCGTTATGGGACCAACGCCCTTTAGCTCCATCAGCCGCTGACTGCGATGATCTGTTTTGGCTATGCGGGACAAAATTCGGTCATATTCAGTATATGTTAGCTTCAATGCGATCAACGTGTTCCATCAAATCATCAACACATTGCTGAACCTGAAGCGGTAAAGAGCTCTTCTGCACAGAAACCATGTGGCGCAGGGCATCAGCACTTTGTGGCGCGATGACACCGAATTCAGATATCAATCCTTGCAGACGATTATACGTTGCTGCAGGGACAAATGCGACAGGAGTTGCTCGTTGACCTTCACCCCTTTACGCTTCAGGGCATGGACCACTCTTACCATATACACGTTATTCCACAGCGAGATAGCTGCCGTCAGCAGCGTCAGTCCACTGGCGCGATAGCTCTGATTTTCCGGTTTTCTGTCCCTGATTTCACCCAACCGGTGCAGAAATACCGTACGTGCCAGCGCATTACGGGCTTCTCCTTTATTCAGTCCCGCCGCTTGATCAAGATGTCCAATCGGTTAGGTCGGGGTTACAGCTATGACATCATCCGTGCAAAGACGTTGTACTCCAAAGAAGCCCGTAAGGTTGGCAGTGGTATTCGAGCAGGACGAGGCAAGGTCGAGTATGGGCCGCACATTCCGACATTGTTGAAGTAGGCAGAAGATGGAGAGTTGGATTAACGCGCGAGAGGGGGCGTCTGAGAATCCAACCAAAGCCTATATTTTTTACCACTTCCTTGCCCCCGCCACTCTTTAATTCGGCGCGCAATTTGATGTTCGGAAAGGGACTGCTGAGATCTACCCATAAAAAAAGTCCAGTATGCTTTTTAAGCAGCATAACTTAAATTTTTGACTTTACAACTATTTTGTCATCCTACAACTCATTCAACCACTGCGCAAAGGCTTATTCCACCGTAACGGATTTTGCTAGGTTGCGCGGCTGATCCACATCGGTGCCTTTAATCAGGGCGACATGGTAGGAGAGCAGCTGCAGCGGCACGGTGTAGAAGATTGGCGCAATCACCTCTTCAACGTGCGGCAGTGGGATAATGCGCATTCCTTCGCTGTCGACGAAACCAGCATCAACATCGGCGAAGACATACAGCAGGCCGCCACGGGCGCGCACCTCTTCGATGTTCGACTTCAGCTTCTCCAGCAGTTCGTTGTTCGGTGCGACCACAATCACTGGCATATTAGCATCGATCAGCGCCAGCGGGCCATGCTTCAGTTCGCCGGCGGCGTAGGCTTCTGCGTGAATGTAGGAGATCTCTTTCAGCTTCAGCGCCGCTTCCATCGCGATTGGGTACTGATCTCCACGGCCAAGGAACAGCGCATGATGCTTATCGGAAAAGTCTTCCGCCACCGAGGCGATCTTCTCATCCTGCGCCAGTATCTGCTCAATGCGGCTCGGCAGCGCCTGCAGGGAGTGCACGATATCGCATTCTACCTGTGAGTTCATACCTTTCAGACGGCCGATTTTCGCCACCAGCATCAGCAGCACGGTCAACTGGGTGGTGAAGGCTTTAGTCGAGGCCACGCTGATTTCGGTTCCGGCTTTGGTCATCAGCGCTAGGTCCGATTCACGCACCAGCGAGGAACCGGCCACGTTGCAGATTGCCAGAGAACCAAGGTAGCCCAGCTCTTTTGACAGGCGCAGCACCGCCAAGGTATCGGCGGTTTCACCGGACTGGGACAGGGTGATCAGCAGGCTGTTTTTGCGCACCGCAGATTTGCGATAGCGGAACTCAGAGGCGATCTCTACGTCGCACGGTACGTTCGCCAGCGACTCGAACCAGTAGCGCGAAACCATCCCGGAGTTGTAGGAGGTACCGCAGGCCTTGATCTGGATATGCTCAACGTTAGCGAGCAACGCATCGGCGTTCGGGCCCAGCTCAGAGAGGTCGACTTTGCCATAGCTGAAACGCCCGCTGAGAGTGTTTTTGATCGCTACCGGCTGCTCGTAAATCTCTTTCTGCATGTAGTGACGGTAAACGCCTTTATCACCAGCGTCGTACTGCGCGGTGGATTCGATCTCTGCGCGTTTTACCTGAGCGCCGGTGCGATCGAAAATCGTCACGTCACGCCGGGTAATTTTCGCGATGTCACCCTCTTCTAGGTAAACAAAGCGGCGCGTTACCGGCAGCAGGGCCAGCTGATCGGAGGCGATAAAGTTTTCACCCACGCCACGACCAATCACCAGCGGGCTGCCGGAACGGGCGGCCACCAGCACGGACGGGTCACGGCTGTCGACAATCACCATGCCGTAAGCGCCGCGCAGCTGAGGGATGACGCGCTGCACCACTTCACGCAGCGAGCCGCCAGCCTGTTTTTGCTCCCAGTGCACCAGATACGCCACCACTTCGGTGTCGGTTTCTGACGCAAAGGTGTAGCCATGGGCGATCAGCTGCTCGTGCAGCGGTTCGTGGTTCTCAATAATACCGTTGTGAACAATGATGATATGTTCAGAGATATGCGGGTGCGCATTGACTTCCGACGGCTCGCCGTGGGTTGCCCAGCGAGTGTGCGCGATACCGGTTCCACCAATCAGCGCGGTGCTTTCTGCTGCTTCAGCAAGATTCTGAACCTTACCTAGGCGACGCAGGCGGGTGGCTTTTCCCTGCTGGTCGATTACAGCCAGCCCCGCAGAGTCATAACCACGGTACTCCAGACGGCGCAGTCCTTCGAGCAGGATCTCTGCAATATCACGCTGCGCTACAGCTCCAACAATTCCACACATAGTAAATTTTCCTGACAGGATGACATTCAGCGTCATACTGCGTTGTCTTCTGACCTGATTATTCGGGTATTTTCCGGCTCCCCGAGCCTTGTAGAGTGGGGATTATTTTTATGTTTACTGCGTTTACAACAAAACACAGGGCCAAGCATGCCTAGCCCCTGAAATGCGGTTATTTTTTCTTTTCCGGGCGCTGCCAGCTGGCGTTCAGCTGCTGCTCTTTGCGGTTATATACCAGCCCCGCCGCCGGAACGTTTTTCATAATAGTGGTACCGGCCGCGATGGTGGCCCCCGCCGTGACGCTCACCGGGGCGATCAGCTGGGTATCGGAGCCCACAAACACATCGTCGCCGATGATGGTCTTCGATTTATTCACGCCGTCGTAGTTGCAGGTGATGGTGCCCGCGCCGATATTGACGTTACTACCAATCTCGGCATCGCCTAGGTAGCTGAGATGCCCGGCCTTCGAGCCTTTGCCCAACCGTGCCTTTTTCATCTCGACAAAATTACCGACATGCGCGCCTTCGGCCAGTTCGCTACCGGGACGCAGGCGGGCGAAAGGCCCTATACTGCAGCCGAACTCCAGCCGTGCGTCTTCAATCACGCTGTATGGACTGATGATGCTCTCGTCGGCAATCACGCTGTTTTTAATCACGCAGCCGCTGCCGATTTTCACCCAGTTACCCAAGGTAACGCGACCTTCAATAATCACGTTGGTATCGATCACCACATCGCGACCGTGCTCCAGCGTGCCGCGCAGATCGAAACGCGCCGGATCGAGCAGCATCACACCGGCGAGCAGCAGTTTTTCTGCCTGCTCCGCTTGGTAAACGCGCTCCAGCGTCGCCAGCTGTAAACGGTTGTTCACGCCGTCGGTTTCGGTCAAGCGCGACGGATGTACCGCCGCAATCTGGAGGCCTTCCTGGTGGGCAAGGGCAATGATATCGGTAATGTAATACTCGCCCTGCGCGTTTTTGTTGGTCAGCTTACCGAGCCAGCGTTTCAGATCTGCACCGTTCGCCAGCAGGATGCCGGTATTGATCTCATTAATCAGCAATTGCTCAGGGGCGGCATCTTTCTGTTCAATAATGCCAACCACTCGGCCGTTTTCACGGATGATGCGCCCGTAACCGGTTGGGTTATCGAGGATTACCGTCAGCAGGCCAATGCCGCCAGCCGGTTTAGCCGACTGCAGGCGGCGCAGCGTCTCGACCGAGATCAGCGGCACATCTCCGTACAGAATCAGAATATCTTCGTCATCAGCGAAGCAGGGGGCGGCCTGCTGCATCGCGTGGCCAGTGCCCAGTTGTTCCGCCTGCAGCACCCAGTTCAGTGAGGCATCGTTAAGGGTGCTTTTCAGCAGGTCACCACCGTGGCCATAAACCAGATTAACGCGCTGCGCGTTCAGCGCCTTCGCCGCATCAATCACATGCTGAACCATCGGTTTTCCTGCCAGTAAGTGCAGCACTTTCGGCAGTTCGGAGTACATGCGCGTACCTTTACCAGCGGCAAGGATAACAACGCTCATCGGGCTCTCAGACATAGACATCCTGACTCTTTATTTTATGTTGAAAGTAAAACGGTTTAATACTGAGAATACTACATTTTTCTCAGTCCGAAATTAGGCTGTGTCCCTTAATTGCATAACCTTTTGTAAAACAGTCGGATACAACCCAGTTTAACCATCGCCAGATAATTCCTCGCCGTTTTGTCGTAACGTGTGGCGATGCGCCGATATTCTTTCAGGCGACCAAAGCAACGTTCAACAACATTGCGATTAAGGTAAGCATCACGATCGAGCTGTGAACGACCATCTGACGCCATTTTCTCGTGCGAACTGGCTTTCATGGGCTTGTCCGGGGCTCAGTACGATGTTTAACGGCAGACCGCTTCCGTC
>NZ_MAYS01000247.1 GCF_001756855.1 Candidatus Erwinia dacicola
TGGATCGCTACCGGGTGATAGTGATAGATGACCTGGGTTATGTCAAACGTGACAATGCTGAAACCGGGGTATTGTTCGAACTTATCGCGCACCGGTACGAAAGAGGCAGTCTGATCATCACCAGCAACCATCCGTTCAGCACATGGGGAAGCATCTTCGTGGAAGAGACGATGGCGGTAGCAGCGGCGGATCGGTTGATCCATCACGGTTATATCTTCGAGTTAAAAGGAGAAAGTTACAGAAAGAAAACATCAAAAGCGATAACGCAGCAGTCAACTAAGCAAGAATCCTAAGGCGGCCAGGATAGTTGACGCGTACCGGCAAAAGTAATTGACGCCTAATATTTTATATGCCAAATTCATAAGATGTACATATCTATAACAACGTTACCGCCCCTAAGTTAGGGTTTATTACTTTTCTAAAAAAACATGTTGATGTTTGTGACGGTTATAGAACTATATTCATTTATGAATATGATAACGATTGTGAACCCGTTTTGGTTCTTCATGAACCATCTGATTTGACTGAATATGAAAAGTCCGGCTATTGGATTGTCGGTAATATTTACTCAAAGCTGGAAAACGGGAAAAAATACAGTGAGAAGGAACTAAGGAAGATAATAAAATCGGGAGAGGTAATGTAAGGAATGGGGCGACATATAGCCCCTTCTGTCCGCTGGGGCGGATAAAAAAGCGCAAAAAGCATCACATAATTAGCTGTTTTTCATAAAAAATCCTTTCAGATACGCCACTAATGACGTATTATTACGTCATCGAAAGGGGATAGCCCCAATCAATAAAGCCCACACGGGCAGGAGCTAAAAAATGAAATCTATCTTAAACTTGGCTTATCCAGACACCTTTAAATTCTCATTTACAAAAGCCGAAATCAAAGGCGGTAAAATGTTCATGAGTACCTACGGTATTCGCCAGAGCTTCACCGTTGAAAGTCACGCATCTTTGGAAAGCCTGATCCAGACCATCACCACAAAATGCGGTGTAAATTCCTCAAAACGTTGATTTTGAAATAATCGACTAAATAGAACGGCGGGGGAAACCCCTGAGGGATCCCCAGAA
>NZ_MAYS01000248.1 GCF_001756855.1 Candidatus Erwinia dacicola
GCGCATGACACGCGGAGGTTCGCCAGAGAGCGAAATCTGAAGCCCTGCACAACAGCGCTGAGCAGCCTGCAGAGCAATGGCATGGCCGAACGGTTCGTGAAAACGGTGAAGGAAGACTATATCGTGTTCATGCCAAAACCGGAGGTGAGAACAGCACTGCGAAACCTTGCAGCAACGTTCACGCATTACAATGAAAACCACCCGCACAACGCGCGGGGATATTACTCCCTGAGGGAATACCGGCAGCAGCGGGCATCGTTAACTTAAGATACAAAAGCTGTCCGGAGATGGCGGGTCAAGATCAGTGGTGAAATCCGTGATGCATCAATGTGCATTCTGTGCCAGCTATGGTTTTAAATGTGTGCGACATATCTATCCCCGTTTAAAAATAACTTGCCATTAATTTGTGGATATGTGATACAATACTCGGGTAAAACGAGGTACAGTTCTGTTTATGTTTGGCATCTATCAGTAAAGAAGTTCTGAGTAAAAGACTAACGTTGAATACCACTTCCTTGCCGAGCTTTAATGTAGTGCCTCATGCAGTAATGTCTCTAGTTTTTCTGTACGTTAAGCCTACGGGCGAATAAACACTCTAAGGAAATTTGCAAAATGGCAAAGATTAAAGGTCAGGTTAAGTGGTTCAACGAGTCTAAAGGTTTCGGTTTCATTACTCCTACTGATGGCAGCAAAGATGTGTTCGTACACTTCTCTGCGATCCAAGGTAATGGCTTCAAAACTCTGGCTGAAGGCCAGAACGTTGAGTTCGAAATTCAGGACGGCCAGAAAGGCCCTGCTGCTGTGAACGTCACTGCTATCTAATTTTCGATCTGAGCCTGACATTGCCGCCCGGCGCGTAATCTAGGCTAAAATCTGAACACTAAAGCCCTGCCAGCGATGACGGGGCTTTTTATATCCGATTATCGTGGTGCGCGGGATTTTTTACGGGCTTTGCAGTACACTGCCTCGTCTTAAATTTATGGATTCTTGCTATGTCGTACCTGTGTTCTCTTTGCCAGCAGCTGCTGAGGTCAGCGTGCTGGATATCGGCTGTGGGGAAGGCTATTACACCCATGAAGTCGCCAGCCGCCTGCAGGCCAGAGTTCAGACTGAGGTGTACGGTCTCGATGTGGCTAAAATTGCCATGCGCTATCGCAACGTGGAATTTTGCGTCGCATCAAGCCACCGCCTGCCCGCCGTTGCTGCTGGAGAACAGGTCGTACCGCATCGGAGCTGGTATCTGCGATGAAGCAAATTAAAGAGCTGCAGCGCCTGCTGGGCAAGAAAACCATGGAAAATGAGCTGCTAAAAGAAGCCGTTGAATATGGCCGATAAAAAAATGGATAGCGCCCGCGTCCTTGTTGTCAAAGGACAGGGAATAGCACTGGTCAGGGCACTGTTGCAAAGATATTGATGAGTTAGCCTTTCGTGTTATTGAAAGGTTTTATCTTTCAAAGACTTCAACTAATACTGGCCACAGCATTAGACTGTAAGTAGTACAGCCGCTCAGATTCGTTGGGCGTCAGACCACCGTTATACCAATGGGGCCTGATAGCGCTGTAATATCCCGTTATATAGCGAATTATCGCGCCCTGGGCTTCGCTGAAGCTGTTATAGCCCTTCGTCGGCACCAATTCGGTCTTCAGGCTCCGGAAGAACCGCTCCATAGGGGCGTTATCCCAGCAGTTTCCCCGTC
>NZ_MAYS01000249.1 GCF_001756855.1 Candidatus Erwinia dacicola
TCTTTGCAACAGTGCCACATATCTTATGTGTGAAAGATTTCATGCCGGTGGTTTATTGATCGTTTTTTGCATGCTACGCGAACAGGGGTTAAGGGACAAGATAGTCGGAACGATTATCGTTATTTATCCATCTTGTGCCTGTGATAGGCTTGCAGGTGAGGAAAAGTACTGGCCTGTAAGCAAAAATTCAGTTTTACTGATAATCCTCATGCACTGGCGTAAAATTCTTATTATGTGGTTTTGGTTGTGGCGCAGGGGTTAACGCGTGGTTAATCTGAGTGTGCTTTGCATGCATAGATATCTGTCAGGAATGAATAATTATGAGTAATGCAAAAATTCGTATCGCCATTGTGGGAGCCGCAGGGCGTATGGGGCGTCAGCTGATTCAGGCAACGGAACAGGCTGAGGGTGCGCGTCTGGGGGCAGCCATTGTCCGTGCTGGCTCATCGCTGGTTGGCACCGATGCAGGTGAACTGGCGGGCTGTCGCGCGCTGGGTATCAAGGTCAGCGACAATCTGGATGTCGTAGTTAATGACTTCGACGTGCTGATCGACTTCACCCACCCGGAAGGCATGCTGCACTATATAGCGTTTTGCCGTCAGCATAAGAAAGCGATGGTGATTGGCACTACCGGTTTTGATGAGGCAGGCAAAGCGGCGATCAAAGCCGCAGCGCAAGAGATTGGCATCGTATTTGCGGCCAACTTCAGCGTGGGCGTCAATCTGGTGCTGAAGCTGTTGGAGAAGGCGGCAAAAGTGATGGGTGACTATGCGGATATCGAAATTATCGAAGCGCACCACCGTCATAAAGTTGATGCGCCATCAGGTACGGCGCTAGCAATGGGGGAGGCAGTTGCCGATGCGATGAACTGGAACCTGAACGCGCATGCGATCTATGCGCGTGAAGGTAACACCGGTGAGCGCGAAGCGCAGACTATCGGTTTCGCCACCGTGCGTGCCGGAGATATTGTTGGTGAGCACACCGCGATGTTTGCTGATGTTGGCGAGCGAGTAGAGATTACCCACAAGGCTTCAAGCCGCATGACCTTCGCTAATGGCGCCGTTCGTGCTGCTGTCTGGTTAAAGTTGCATAAAAGTGGTCTTTATGACATGCGCAACGTGCTGAATTTGGATGATTTATAAGTGTTATGCTCCATCGCGATGTAGTTATTTCAATCATAACGTTCTGATTGAATGGGCAATTATTTATTGCCCTTTTATTTTTTTTAAAAAAAAGCAATTTATCATAGTAACTTAACAATTTTCGCTATAAATTTAAATTTTCCTTCTTTTTACTCGCTCTGAACGCTAATCTGTCCATTTGGACCGCTTTTTTACTCTATTACACCTGAAATTATGTAGAAACTGGCAGGCAACCGTTTTTATCGCTAGGATATGTGCTGTTTTCAGGGTAAATCATCCGACTTTCCACTCAGTGAGTTAAAAAACGCAGAAAAGTGGCGCGCAGGGTAGATATTCGGCAGGGCTATCATTAGAATGCGCCCAATTTGCCAAAAACGGGGCAGTCAGGCAGTTTTTGCATTGATTTTGGGGTTATTTCTGAATTAATATGCAGATATTGTGACTGCTTATTCCTTGGAGGATGTTTTGATTAAGTCAGCGCTCTTTGTTCTGGAAGACGGAACCCAATTCCATGGTCGGGCCATCGGGGCCATCGGATCGGCAGTGGGAGAAGTTGTTTTCAACACTTCAATGACCGGTTATCAAGAAATCCTCACTGATCCTTCCTATTCCCGCCAGATCGTCACCCTCACTTATCCCCATATCGGCAATGTCGGCACGAACGCCGCTGACGCAGAATCCACTCAGGTACATGCCCAGGGATTAGTTATCCGCGACCTGCCGCTGATTGCCAGCAACTACCGCAATGAGGAAGTCTTGTCTGACTATCTAACGTGCAACAACATTGTTGCTATTGCCGATATCGATACGCGTAAGCTGACTCGTCTGCTGCGTGAGAAAGCGGCGCAGAACGGCTGCATCATCGCCGGAGACGCACTGGATGCTGCCGAAGCCCTAGCAAAAGCCAAAGCTTTCCCAGGCCTGAAGGGTATGGATTTGGCGAAAGAAGTGACTGTGGCACAGCCTTACAGCTGGCAGCAGGGCAGCTGGACGCTGGAAGGCGAAATGCCGACCGAGAAAGCCGCTGCTGACCTTCCATTCCACGTGGTGGCCTACGACTACGGTGTGAAACGCAACATTTTGCGCATGCTGGTCGATCGCGGCTGCCGCCTGACGGTGGTGCCGGCTCAGGTCCCGGCAGAAGATGTGCTGAAGCTCAACCCGGACGGCGTGTTCCTCTCCAATGGTCCTGGCGATCCGGAGCCTTGCGACTACGCCATTACCGCGATTAAACGCCTGCTGGAAACCGAGATTCCGGTCTTCGGCATCTGCCTCGGCCATCAGCTGCTGGCGCTGGCAAGCGGGGCGAAAACCGTGAAGATGAAGCTTGGTCACCACGGCAGCAACCACCCGGTGAAAGACCACGACAATAACACCGTGGTGATCACCGCACAGAACCATGGCTTCGCCGTCGATGACAGTAACCTGCCAGTCAATCTGCGCATCACGCATACCTCGCTGTTTGACCACACGGTGCAGGGCATCCACCGTACCGATAAAGCGGCATTCAGCTTCCAGGGGCACCCGGAAGCCAGCCCGGGGCCGCACGATGCTGCACCGTTGTTCGATCACTTTATCGAACTGATTAAAGCCTCTAAATAAGATCAGGAGAGAAAGATAATGCCAAAACGTACAGACATACAAAGCATCCTGATCCTTGGCGCTGGCCCGATCGTTATCGGCCAAGCCTGTGAATTTGACTACTCCGGTGCGCAGGCGTGTAAAGCGCTGCGTGAAGAAGGTTACCGCGTTATCCTAGTGAACTCTAACCCGGCAACCATTATGACCGACCCGGATATGGCCGATGCCACCTACATCGAGCCGATTAACTGGGAAGTGGTACGCAAAATCATTAAGAAAGAGCGCCCGGATGCGGTGCTACCCACCATGGGCGGCCAGACCGCGCTGAACTGTGCGCTGGAGTTAGAGTGCCAGGGCGTGCTGGAAGAGTTCGGTGTGACCATGATCGGTGCCACCGCGGACGCGATTGATAAAGCTGAAGACCGTCGTCGTTTCGACGTGGCGATGAAGAAAATTGGCCTCGACACCGCGCGTTCCGGTATCGCGCACACCATGGAAGAAGCGCTGGCGGTTGCCGCTGACGTCGGTTTCCCGTGCATCATCCGTCCCTCCTTTACCATGGGCGGCACCGGTGGTGGTATCGCATACAACCGTGAAGAGTTTGAAGAGATTTGCGAACGCGGCCTCGATCTGTCGCCGACCAATGAGCTGCTGATTGATGAGTCGCTGATTGGCTGGAAAGAGTACGAGATGGAAGTAGTGCGTGATAAAAACGACAACTGCATCATCGTCTGTTCAATTGAAAACTTTGATGCCATGGGCATCCACACCGGTGACTCAATTACCGTTGCGCCAGCGCAGACTCTGACCGACAAAGAGTACCAGATCATGCGTAACGCCTCGCTGGCGGTGCTGCGCGAAATCGGCGTGGAAACCGGGGGGTCAAACGTGCAGTTCTCAGTGAACCCGGAGAATGGCCGTCTGATCGTCATTGAGATGAATCCACGCGTGTCGCGCTCCTCTGCGCTGGCCTCAAAAGCTACCGGCTTCCCTATTGCTAAAATCGCCGCCAAGCTGGCAGTGGGCTTCACCCTCGATGAGCTGACCAATGATATCACCGGTGGCCTGATCCCAACGTCGTTTGAACCGTCTATCGACTACGTGGTCACAAAAATTCCACGCTTCAACTTTGAAAAATTTACTGGTGCTAACGACCGTCTGACCACGCAGATGAAATCTGTCGGGGAAGTGATGGCGATTGGCCGTACCCTACAGGAGTCGATGCAGAAAGCGCTGCGCGGCCTAGAAGTGGGCGCGCACGGCTTTGATCCGAAGGTGGATCTTAACGACCCGGAAGCGCTGACCACTATTCGTCGCGAGCTGAAAAATGCTGGCTGCGACCGTATCTGGTATATCGCCGACGCCTTCCGTGCCGGAATGAGCGTAGAAGATGTCTTCGCGCTGACCAATGTTGACCGCTGGTTCCTAGTACAGATCGAAGAGCTGGTACTGCTGGAGCAGCAGGTAGCAGAACAGGGCGTTAAAGGCCTGAGTTATGACTTCTTGCGCACGCTGAAGCGTAAAGGCTTTGCCGATGCGCGCCTAGCCGATGTAGCGGGCGTGTATGAAGCGGAGATCCGTACCCTGCGCGAGCAGCAAAACCTGCACCCGGTCTACAAGCGTGTGGATACCTGTGCGGCGGAGTTCTCTACGGACACCGCCTGCATGTACTCAACCTATGAAGAAGAGTGTGAAGCGAACCCGAATCAGGACCGTGATAAAATCATGGTGCTGGGCGGCGGTCCAAACCGTATCGGCCAAGGTATCGAGTTCGACTACTGCTGCGTACACGCCTCGCTGGCGCTGCGCGAAGACGGTTTCGAGACCATTATGGTCAACTGCAACCCGGAAACTGTGTCAACCGATTACGACACCTCTGACCGCCTGTACTTCGAGTCGGTCACGCTGGAAGACGTGCTGGAAATTGTGCGCATTGAGAAGCCAAAAGGTGTGATCGTGCAGTACGGCGGGCAGACTCCGCTGAAGCTGGCGCGTGCGCTGGAAGCCGCAGGCATGCCGGTTATCGGTACCAGCCCGGATGCTATTGATCGTGCAGAAGACCGTGAACGTTTCCAGCAGACGGTTGAGCGCTTGGGCCTGAAGCAGCCGGCCAACGCCACCGTCACCGCCATCGATATGGCCGTGGAAAAGGCGGCGCTGATTGGCTATCCGCTGGTGGTGCGCCCGTCCTATGTACTGGGCGGCCGCGCAATGGAAATTGTGTATGACGAAATCGACCTGAAACGCTACTTTAATACCGCGGTTTCCGTGTCTAACGACGCTCCGGTGCTGCTGGACCGCTTCCTTGATGATGCGGTAGAAGTTGACGTTGACGCGATCTGCGACGGTGAACAGGTGGTGATTGGCGGCATCATGGAGCACATCGAACAGGCGGGCGTTCACTCCGGTGACTCTGCCTGCTCCTTGCCAGCCTACACGCTGAGCCAGGAAATTCAGGATGTGATGCGTGACCAAGTGAAGAAGCTAGCCTTTAAGCTGGGCGTGCATGGCCTGATGAACGTGCAGTTTGCGGTTAAGGACAATGAAGTTTACCTGATTGAGGTTAACCCACGTGCTGCGCGTACCGTACCGTTTGTCTCCAAAGCAACCGGCATGCCGCTGGCGAAAGTGGCCGCGCGCGTGATGGCGGGTAAAACCCTCGCCGCGCAGGGCGTGACCAAAGAGATCATCCCACCGTACTACTCGGTGAAAGAGGTGGTGCTGCCGTTTAACAAGTTCCAGGGCGTCGACCCTATCCTTGGCCCGGAAATGCGTTCTACCGGTGAAGTGATGGGTGTGGGCCGTACCTTTGCAGAAGCGTTCTGCAAGGCGATGATGGGCGCGCAGAGCAATATGAAGAAAACTGGTCGTGCGCTGCTGTCAGTGCGTGAAGGAGATAAGAAGCGTATTGCTGAGCTGGCGCGCCGCCTGCAGGCTTACGGCTTCGAGCTGGATGCTACCGCGGGTACCGCTGCGGTGCTGAAAGCTGCCGGTATTGAAGTGCGCCAAGTGAACAAAGTGCACGAAGGCCGCCCGCACATTCAGGACCGCCTGAAGAACGGTGAGTATGCCTACATCGTTAACACCACAGCAGGCCGTCAGGCGATTGAGGATTCCAAACTGATCCGCCGTAGCGCCCTGCAGTATAAGGTGCACTACGACACCACGCTGAACGGCGGTTTTGCCACCGTGACGTCGCTGAACTCCAGCGCCACGGACCAAGTAATTTCCGTGCAGGAGATGCATGCGCAGATCATCGCGTAATCACAGTCTCGTAGGGGCGCGGGTCATGACCCGAACGGCTAGGCATGCCTGACCACTACGCTGAGGGGCGACCATTAACGGTCGCCCCTTTTTTATCCCTCCCTTGCTCATTACCTGAGCAACGCCTCGCAGTTTTGCACCTTTCCCGAACGTAGCGCCCTTAAAGCTCAATCGGGCGAGCGTCACGGCTTC
>NZ_MAYS01000250.1 GCF_001756855.1 Candidatus Erwinia dacicola
CCTTGACGGACTCGACCCCGTCCGGCGACACCCTGACCTTAGCCAATGACCGGATTGACAGCGGCAATACCCACCTGACGGTCAACGGTGAGTGGGTCAACAAGGCCGGCGAGCAGCGCACTTCGCTGAAAGGCGTGCTGAGCGGTAAAAAATCGATGAGGCCACCAACTGGTCTGGCGTCACGTCGCCACTGCGCGATGCGCCGTTCAGGCCCGACTATGACCTGCACTGGCGCTCTGCCCCGTTGCAGCCTTCGGAAGAGACGCTGAGTAGCGTGCTAAAATTCCACCTCAGCGTCGGACATATCGCTGAGGTTTCTACTGGGCGCGCCGGGCAGCTGCTGCGGCTAGTGAGCTTTGATTCGCTGGTGCGCAAACTGCGCCTCGACTTCAGCGATACCTTCAGCCAGAGCTTCTGGTTTGAGTCGATTAACGGCACGGACTAGATCGAAAATGGCATGATGCACACTGATAATCTACTGGTAGACGGGCTGGAAGCGGACATCGCGATGAAAGGCAATGTGGACCTGGTTAAACGCTGCATCGATATGGAAGCCACCGTCGCGCCGGAAATCTCCGCCATTATTGGCGTGGCTACGGCCTTTGCGGTCAATCCGGTTATCGGTGCCACCGTGTTTGCTGCCAGTAAGGTGCTCGGCCCACTGTGGAATAAAATTTCGGTGCTGCGCTACCACATCAGTGGGCCAATCGATAAGCCGCAGATTGACGAAGTGCTACGCAAGCCGCGTGAAAACAGCGAGAAATGAATTTGACGTGGCCCCGTAATATCTCAGGCTTTAGCATAACGTATATTCAACATCACCCGGCCAAAGCGATGCTGGTCAGCCCGTTATGACCCATCCACACAAAGCGAGAATTCATGAATCTGAATCTGGTAAGTCAGCAGTTACTAACTGCTAACAACATTAGTCAAAGCGACCTCTTTTCCATTCTCGGCCAGCTGTCCGAGCGCAAGCTGGATTACGCTGACCTCTATTTTCAGTCCAGCCACCATGAATCTTGGGTGCTGGAAGACCGCATTATTAAAGATGGCTCCTACAATATCGATCAGGGCGTGGGCGTGCGCGCTATCAGCGGTGAGAAAACCGGTTTCGCCTATGCTGATCAGATAACGCTGAACGCCCTGCATCAGAGCGCAACAGCGGTACGCAGTATCGTGCGCGAGCAGGGTAATGGCCAGTCACGCACTCTCTGTGCGGTGACCAACCACCCGCTCTACCCGGCGCTCGACCCGCTGCAAAGCCTGACGCGTGAAGAGAAAATTGAGCTGCTGCACCGCGTTGATAATGCGGCGCGTGCTGCCGATAAGCGCGTGCAGGAAGTCTCCGTCAGCCTCACCGGCGTCTATGAACTGGTGCTAGTGGCGGCAACCGACGGTACGCTGGCAGCGGATGTGCGCCCACTGGTGCGCCTGTCGGTCAGCGTGCAGGTCGATGATAGTGGCAAACGCGAGCGCGGCTCCAGCGGAGGCGGTGGCCGTTTCGGCTATGAGTTCTTCCTCGCAGATGAAAACGGTGAGATGCATGCTGAAGCTTGGGCTCGTGAAGCGGTGCGCATGGCGCTGGTCAATCTGAATGCGGTAGCAGCCCCGGCGGGGATCTTTGCGGTGGTGCTCGGCGCGGGCTGGCCAGGCGTGCTGGTGCACGAAGCGGTCGGTCACGGGCTGGAAGGCGACTTTAACCGTCGCGGTACCTCGGTGTTCAGTGGTCAGCTGGACCAGCTGGTCGCCTCCGAGCTGTGTACCGTAGTGGATGATGGCACCATCGATGGCCTGCGTGGCTCGCTAGCGATTGATGATGAAGGCGTTCCAGGGCAGTACAACGTCCTGATTGAGAACGGCATTCTGAAAAGCTACATGCAGGATAAACTGAATGCGCGCCTGATGGGCGTGCCGCCAACCGGTAACGGTCGCCGTGAGTCGTACGCGCACCTGCCGATGCCGCGTATGACCAATACTTATATGCTGGCGGGCAAATCAACGCCACAGGATATCATCGAAAGTGTGGAGTACGGCCTGTACGCGCAGAATTTTGGCGGTGGCCAGGTGGATATCACCTCCGGCAAATTCGTTTTCTCCACTTTAGAAGCCTATCTGATTGAGAACGGTAAAGTGACGACCCCGGTTAAAGGTGCCACGCTGATTGGTTCCGGTATCGAAGCGATGCAACAGATTTCGATGGTCGGCAACGATCTGGCGCTGGATAAAGGCGTCGGCGTCTGTGGTAAAGAAGGGCAGAGCCTGCCGGTTGGCGTGGGTCAGCCTACGCTAAAGCTGGATAAACTCACCGTCGGCGGCACCGCGTAACCCTGTTTGGTTGGGGCCGCCTCCTGGGGTACCCCCAGAAATAACTTCTATCGTTAAACGTCCGATAAACCGGTCTGAGCTCAACCTGAGCGCGCCGGAACGGCGAAAGACGTTCCCTGCGGGCCTCGTCACGCGGCATCCCTGCCGCGTGACGTCCGGCTTACCTCCGGCCAAGCCCATCCCCCGCTATCATCGTGCTCGCTGTGGGTTTAAAAACGCGACGATGAGGCTTTGGGTGAAACTCGCGGTAAATCTCCGCCACCTTGTCAAAATATTCAGTCAGATGGTTAATACACACCTGCACCTTCAGCGGTAGTTTGCCTTTCTGCGTATACACGGCATACACCGGGCACGGCACCGACTGATAGTGCGCGAACAGAATCTCCACCTCCCCAGCATTAATCTCTTCAATCCACATTAGCGGTACATAGGCGATTCCGATTCTGGATTTCAGCCAGCGAATCATTGGTGGCAAAGTGCCTCTGAGGCGAATAGCGGTACCTTCCCGTGAGGTCAGCTCAAAATCGTTATCCGGGCGCACGCTGTATTCCAGCCACGAAAAATTGCTGATATCGGCCGGATTTTAGGGGCCGCCATCGGTCATGCTGTAACAGGTAGCTTTTCGCCGCGCAGACCACCATCGGCATCGAGCCAAGGCGCTTCGAAAACAGGTTGGAGTCCCGCAGTGCGCCACCGCGGATCACCATGTCCAGCCCGTCGGCAATCAGGTCCGGTGCCGAGATACCGGTCACCAGATTCACCGTCAGCCCCGGGTATTCTTTCAGCATCTCTTCCATCATGGGTGCCAGCAGATTTTGCGCCATGGTGGAGGAGCTGCCGATACGCAGTAGGCCAATCGGGGTATTATTGAATGCCCACAGCTATTCATGTACCTGCTGAGCTTCGGAAAGCATGCGGCGACAGCTCTGGAAATAGATTTTACCTGCCTCCGTCAAGCCATGCTGCGGGTGAGTAATCTGACCTGCAGCTCTTCTTCCAGCCTAGCGACTGTCTGACTCACTGCGGATACGCTTAACTGCAGATGCTGCGCCACGGCGGTAAATGAGCCCATTTCAACGACTTTGGCAAAGACGGACATGCCCTTGAGTCTTTCCATTGTTAACCCTAGATTAAGAGTGATTTAGATCACTGATCTTGACCCGTCATCTCCAAACAGCTTTTGTAGCTTAAGTTAACGATGCCTGCTACCGCAGGTATTCCCTCGGAGAGTGATACCCCAGCGTGCTGTGCGGGTGGTTTTCATTATAATGCGTGAACGCTGCTGCAAGGTTTCGCAGTGCTGTTCTCATCTCCGGTTTTGGTATGAACGCGATATAGTCGGCACTGTTGCAAAGATCTGGCGATGGTAAACTGATGCCACTGTTTAGTTGAAGGAGCAGACATGAACCCATTTAAAGGTCGACA
>NZ_MAYS01000251.1 GCF_001756855.1 Candidatus Erwinia dacicola
ATGGAGCGCCTGAAAACAGCACCCAGAACATACCATTGATGATCATACGGTGTTCTGCCCATGGGCGTCCGGCCCGTGGTGTTACTGGTTCAGTTGGTAATAAGGGCTGGATGAGAGCCCATGCTTCATCGGAAAGATCGTAACGAGCCATAGTTCAATGTGTTGTGGAAACAGGCAGTTACTATAGCTCAGGTGATTAAGGGACACAGCCTAGTATTTAAATAATCTCTGAAACGTACCTGTATCATTTTTCGAGCATCAGTTAGGTTAACTCCCCCGGTATCAAATGATTCAAGGATCTGTTCAAGGGTTTCTATACATTGTTCGTAACTCATATCTTTTCTCACACTGCTCATGTATATTATGTAAAAGATCTTTTGTTCAATTTTTTGAATGCTATCAGTTGAAGATGCATATGCCTTTTTGATATCGAAGTAGCGCTCTATGATTTCTGGAGCTTGAGAAATATTGAATTTTCTTTCATCAAAAATTTCATCGTAATACTTACCGAAAATGTGCTGCTTTTGATTTGACGACTTTTCAGGATTGCCCTGCAGAGCAAATAATATTTGGCCAAACTGTTCCATGCTAATTTTATAGCGGTAATCTTTTTTATCGTCAATGCCAGTGTCACCATTTTTTCTTGAGTATATTATTCCGTGCTCATCGAGTAACTGTTCAAGCTGAATTTGCAGCGTACTTAGTGATTTCAGGTCAACATTTGATATGGAATTCTGGCTGTTTGTATACTCTGCGATTTTATTGGCGGTTTCGCTACTGGATGCATTGAATATCCTAACAAGTATTTCACTCTCGGAAAGATAATCCGTAATATGAGATTTATCTGCGGCATTGAAATCATGAAGTGTTCTCAGAGTCTGCCCCCCGTTTAGTACCTGCACACCGGTTAGGCTTATACGAACTTTACGGTTTCCGTTAACTGGATGCGCTTTGATATCTTCAGCAACAATAGTTAATCCATTGTTATACATGAAAAATTTACCAGGCTCTTCTCGCAAGGTTTTAGCAATGGCTGCATTGTATCGCGATCGTTGAACCAATCCCCGGACATTATCAAAGAGCACACCAAAGTCGATTTTTTCATAAGCAAGCTGGTCTATGTTCTCACAGTTATGATCCTGTCTCAAATCAGCGTTCCTGCACGTCATTCTGATAACATCTGCAGCATTCAACCTGACAACATATGATTTTGATGTTGAAATGGAATTTTCTGAGTAAGACATTAAAGCATCATTATCTATTATCAGTTCGGCATTTATTGGTGCGGGACGTATAGACATCATACTTGCGATTTGGGGCATGCAAACTGAAATAACTTCCATGTCATAGAAGGTTTTCAGCTGTTGAATGGAACTTTCGTCGTGTTCTATCGGTACCGCCTCATTGCTGATCATATAGAGGGATAATTTCCATACTTCGTTACCGTTTAGTTTTTCATTCGCAGAATTAACACAGTCCCGAAGTTTACCTTCTAGGCCGTTTGTGCTGTCATTCATGATGCAATTCACCAGTTTGGTTGAAACAAATGCATCATTGAAGCTTTGTTTCTGCTCAGGCTTATAGTTTTCACGAAACTTAAAATTAAATAACTTTATCTCTTTCGCATCTTCATCTATATAGAATGCGTCTATTCCATGGTCTTCATAGCGCAGTCCTGAAATGTGAGTGTTGTATTCAGTATCGGTAATGAAGTCGCTGATAATATCAATATCCTTTTCATTGCACAGGGATTCCAGCATAAATAAGTAAAATCCAATGCGCTGCTGAAGCTTTGTATCATTAACAGGTTGTGCAAAGTTATTAGTTTTACTGAATAGATTGAAATATTTCTGACATTTAATATTAAGTAATTTAAAATCATTGATACTTACATAAGACATGCGAGTTTCCTTCGGTCAAGGATGTTTACTATGTATTATGCCTGATAAGCCTTATCATTGTCTCTGCCATTTGAGGTCTTTTGAATCTAGAAAATGGTGTTTTTGTAATCGGATATAGCTTGCTGAATGACGCGATTGGAATACTGTATGCCCAGAATGTCAGCTTGATGGTTAGGAAATTCAATCGCCTCTTTTGAGGGAGCCTGACTATGAGTTTCATCACCTCCCATCCCTCTTATGATGCGGTTTCGCGTGAGTTTGTATGTGAAAATGCCGTTTCTGATATGTTTTTAACCGG
>NZ_MAYS01000252.1 GCF_001756855.1 Candidatus Erwinia dacicola
CCAGCGGACGGCCCACAGGATAATATGATACTCAAAATGTCGACCTTTAAATGGGTTCATGTGCTGCTCCTTCAACTAAATAGTGGCATCTTACCATCGCCAGATCTTTGCAACAGTGCCATTTACACCACCTTGACAGACTCTACCCTCACGGCTTAGGAAACCCCAAAAGGGTCGATTCAGTTTCCTAACCATGAACTGCGGCTCGAGGGCGACGACGCTGGCGATGGTATTCAAGCTGCTCCAGTCAGCACAAAAAAACTGGAATCGACTTAAGGGTTTCGAGCTGTTGACTCTGGTGGTCAACAACCTGCCGTTCAAAGATGGCAAACAGGTGGAAGAGGAAGCATCAGACTGGAACGTTGCCTGATGGCTCCATAAACCAGATTTGACAATAACTCTCAGGAGAGCGCCGCAATTGTTTTCTGCATTGAATGCTAGGCCGAACTGAACTGTGTCGGTCAGTCATTGTCACTTAATGCAGGTGAATCTGTTTTTATTGCCACCAGCGAGCCAACGCTATCGCTTTCGGGCAATGGCCGCGTTGCTAGGGTATTTAATCAACATCTTAAATGCGGCTGACGCCAGCGGTCATAATTGCTAAGTTATTTAGTGTATTAAACAAAAACGCCGCATTGGCGTTCTTTATCGCCAGAGGGTTACCCGCAGGATCTGCACGGGCTAACCGGCATTCGCGAACGGAAAAAAGGACGACACAACTGATGAATAAAACCAAGATTGCTGTGGGCGTAGTGGTTGCCCTTGGCGTAGTCTGGACTGCTGGCGCCTGGTTTACCGGCAAGCAGCTGGAAAAAAATATGGATCAGCTGGTACAGCAGGCTAACGTTCAGATCAAGAACAGCGCACCGGAAAGCCGTCTGCAACTGAGCTATCAGAATTTCCAGCGCGGCGTATTTAGCAGCAGCGCTCGTTTCGTGCTGCAGAGCAGCTTGCAGACTGAAGATAAAGCCATGCTGAAGCCGAGCCAGAGCATCGTGTTTAAAGAGACTATCGATCATGGTCCTCTGCCGCTGGCACAGCTAAAAAAATTTAACCTGATCCTGAGCATGGCTTCGGTACACAGCGAGCTGGAAAATACCGACGCCGTAAAAAAGCTGTTTGAAATTACCAAAGGCCAGTCGATTGTGCAGGCGGAAACCCGCGTAGGCTACGGCGGCAGCACCGAGTCGGATATCAAACTGTTACCTGCCGACTACAGCAATGCCCAGACCAGCGAACGTTTTGCCTTTAACGGCGCCACGCTGAAAGTCAGCGCGGACGATAAAGGCGATAAGGTCTCATTTAATTGTGATATCGACAGCTTGGTGGTGACCAGCAAAAACAAGCTTGAGATGCCGGTGCTGTTCACCGTTAGTGGCCTGAAGCTGGATGCCTATACAAAACTCAGCCCGGAAGGGATGCGCATTGGCGACCCGACTATCGCGCTGAAAAAACTGACTGCGGCAGTGGATGGCAAAGAGGTGCTGATCGCCGAAGGCCTGAACGGTAAATCGACCTTCAATTCCGACAATGGCAGCATGTCTGGCCAGATCGACTATACTCTCGACAGCCTGAAGCTGCAGGGTCAGAACTTCGGCCAAGGCAAGCTGGCGGTTAAGCTGGTTGGCTTCGATGGCAAGGCGATAAAAGCCTTCTCCGAAAACTACAAACGCCAGATGCAGGCGTTGAACAGCAATCCTGATGTGCAGGCTAACCCTGAGCTATATCAGCAGCGCACCAGTGAAATTCTCACCAGCAACCTGCCGCTGCTGCTGAAAGGCGATCCGTCAGTCAGCATCGCGTCATTTAGCTGGAAAAATGATAAAGGCGAGAGCAGCTTTAACCTCAACGCCCAGTTCAAAGATCCGGCCACCGCCACCGCTTCGGCGCAGAATCTGGGCCAGCAGGTTGATAACGTACTGAAAACCCTGGATACCGAACTGACTATTTCGATGGATATGGCGACCGAGATGATGACGCATGTGGCGATGGCAGAAGGCTACAGTCAGGAAGAAGCGTTGAAACTGGCGGATCAGCAGGTGAAAGGTGTCGCCGCGATGGGCCAGATGTTCAAGCTGACCACGCAGGAAGACAACAACATTACCACCAGCCTGCAGTACGACACTGGTCAGATCATCATGAACGGTGAGAAGATGCCGCTGGAGCAATTCCTCTTCCGCTATATGCTGGGTGGCGCTGGCATGGCAGCACCTGAAGGCATGCCGCAGTAACGCTTGCGTTTAGAACTGAAACCACCTTTACGAAGGTGGTTTTTTTTTGCCCGATTAGCTGTGCTGGATCCTGATATCAGCCGCTTCCCCCGCAGCTGCGGCCCGCTGCTCAGTGGGATCCTGAACGCCGTTGCATCGCGCTCAAGGCAGACAATGCGTAAGTGACGATTACAGATAAACCAGATCTCATCCCGATTATTTGGTCGAGTCCGTCAAGGTGGTGTAAATTCACTTACAGCCTTCCGTTCCGGTAATAGGCCTGTTATACGCTGACTGGC
>NZ_MAYS01000253.1 GCF_001756855.1 Candidatus Erwinia dacicola
AGAAGTTTACCCATAAAGCGATAGGCGGCTTTGGTGTGACGACGTGAAGACAGGTAAAAGTCAATGGTGCAGCCCCTGCTGTCGACGGCGCGGTACAGATAAGCCCAGCGTCCGTTGACCTTCACGTAGGTTTCATCGAGATGCCATGAGCCAAAACCGGAAGGTTGACGCCAGTACCAGCGCCGCCGCTTTTCCATTTCAGGTGCAGAACGCTGAACCCATCGATAAATCGTGGTGTGATCGACATTTACCCCTCGCTCCGCCAGCATCTCCTGCAGCTCACGATAACTGATGCCATATTTGCAGTACCAGCGGACGGCCCACAGGATAATATGACGCTCAAAATGTCGACCTTTAAATGGGTTCATGTGCTGCTCCTTCAACTAAACAGTGGCATCAGTTTACCATCGCCAGATCTTTGCAACAGTGCCCCTTTTGGTATTAGGCCCGGTCAAAGGGTATACTGACGCCTACTTTTTATCACCACTCGTATCGAGTGCGAAATCATCATGCAACAGTTTGATACCAAGACCTTTCAGGGCCTGACCCTGACCTTACAGGATTACTGGGCGCGCCAGGGCTGCACCATCATCCAGCCGCTGGATATGGAAGTGGGCGCGGGCACCTCCCACCCAATGACCTGCCTGCGCGCGCTCGGTCCCGAGCCGACGGCGGTTGCCTACGTGCAGCCTTCGCGCCGACCAACCGATGGCCGCTACGGCGAAAACCCGAACCGCCTGCAGCACTACTACCAGTTCCAAGTGATCATCAAGCCATCGCCGGACAATATTCAGGAGCTGTACCTCGGTTCATTAAAAGATCTGGGCATGGATCCGACAATTCACGATATCCGCTTCGTGGAAGACAACTGGGAAAACCCAACTCTGGGTGCCTGGGGTCTGGGCTGGGAAGTGTGGCTGAACGGCATGGAAGTAACGCAGTTCACCTACTTCCAGCAGGTTGGCGGCCTAGAGTGTAAGCCGGTAACCGGCGAGATCACTTATGGTCTGGAGCGCCTAGCGATGTATATCCAGGGCGTCGACAGCGTTTACGATCTAGTGTGGAGCGATGGTCCGCTGGGTAAAACCACCTACGGCGACGTGTTCCATCAGAACGAAGTGGAGCAGTCCACTTACAACTTCGAATACACCGATGTCAACTTCCTGTTTACCTGCTTCGAGCAGTACGAGAAAGAGGCGCGGAGCCTGCTTGCGCTGAAGAAACCGCTGCCGCTGCCGGCCTACGAACGTATTCTGAAAGCCGCACATAGCTTTAACCTGCTGGATGCGCGTAAAGCGATTTCCGTCACCGAGCGCCAGCGCTATATTCTGCGCATCCGCACCCTGACGAAAGCCGTGGCTGAAGCCTACTATGCCTCTCGCGAGGCACTCGGCTTCCCGATGTGCAATAACAAAAAATAAGAGACAGTCATGACTGATAAAACTTTTCTGGTGGAAATTGGCACCGAAGAACTACCTCCAAACGCGCTGCGCAGCCTTGCCGAGTCGTTCGCTGCCAACGTCACCGCTGAGCTGGATGCTGCGGGCCTAGCCCACGGTGAAGTGAGCTGGTTCGCGGCTCCGCGCCGTCTGGCACTGAAAGTCGCTAATCTGAGCGCCGCGCAGCCCGATCGCGAAGTAGAAAAACGTGGCCCGGCAATCCAGGCAGCATTCGACCCCAAGGGCGTGGCGACCAAAGCAGCCGAAGGCTGGGCACGCGGCTGCGGCATCACCGTTGACGAGGCCGAGCGTCTGAGCACCGATAAAGGCGAGTGGCTGATGTACCGCGCACAGGTAATGGGCGAAAGCGCCCAGGCTCTGCTGCCGGCTATGATTGCCACCTCCCTCGCTAAGCTGCCGATCCCGAAACTGATGCGCTGGGGTGCTTCCGAGGTGCAGTTCGTGCGCCCGGTCCACACCGTAACGCTGCTGCTGGGCGATGAGCTGATCTCGGCGAAAATCCTCGGTATCGACTCTGCCCGCACTATCCGCGGCCACCGCTTTATGGGCGAGCCGGAGTTTACCATCGATAACGCCGACCAGTATGCGCAGATCTTGGTAGAACGCGGCAAGGTGCAGCCGGACTTCGAAGCGCGTAAAGCGATGATCAAAGTCGGTGCAGAAGAAGCTGCCGCGCAGATTGGCGGCGTGGCCGACCTGAGCGAAAGCCTGCTGGAAGAAGTGACCTCCCTAGTTGAATGGCCGGTCGTGCTAACGGCGAAGTTTGAAGAGAAGTTCCTCGCGGTTCCGGCGGAAGCGCTGGTCTATACCATGAAGGGCGACCAGAAATATTTCCCGGTGTACGACAACGCGGGCAAGCTGCTGCCGAACTTTATCTTCGTCACCAACATCGAGTCGAAAGATCCGCAGCAGATTATCTCCGGTAACGAGAAAGTGGTGCGCCCGCGTCTCGCCGACGCCGAGTTCTTCTTCAACAGCGACCGTAAGCGCCGCCTAGAAGATAACCTGCCGCGTCTGGAGACCGTGCTGTTCCAAAAAGAGCTGGGTACCCTGCGCGATAAGACTGACCGTATTCAGGCGCTGGCGAGCTGGATCGCCGCACAGATTGGCGCAGATGTGAATAACGCCACCCGTGCTGGACTGCTCTCCAAGTGCGACCTGATGACCAACATGGTGTTTGAGTTCACCGACATTCAGGGCGTGATGGGCATGCACTACGCGCGTCACGACGGCGAAGCCGAAGACGTGGCGGTGGCGTTGAACGAGCAGTATCAGCCGCGCTTTGCCGGTGACGATCTGCCGTCTAACCCGGTAGCCTGTGCGCTGGCGATTGCCGATAAGATGGATACCCTTGCGGGCATCTTCGGGATTGGTCAGCATCCGAAAGGCGATAAAGACCCGTTCGCACTGCGCCGCGCTGCGCTCGGCGTGCTGCGTATTATCGTTGAGAAGAACCTGCCTATCGACCTGCAAACCCTGACGGAAGAAGCCGTGCGCCTCTACGGCAGCAAGCTGTCGAACACCAAAGCGGTGAATGAAGTGATCGACTTTATGCTCGGTCGTTTCCGCACCTGGTATCAGGAAGAAGGCCACAGCATAGATACTATCCAGGCCGTGCTGGCACGTCGCCCGACCCGCCCTGCTGACTTCAATGCCCGTATGCGAGCGGTGTCTCACTTCCGTACGCTGGATGAAGCAGCCAGCCTAGAGGCTGCCAACAAGCGCGTCTCCAACATTCTGGCGAAGGCAACCGAGCCGCTCAACGACAGCGTGCAGGCGTCGCTGCTGGAAGAGAATGAAGAGATTAAGCTGGCGACCTACGTCTCCGCACTGAGCAGCAAACTGGCACCGTTCTTCGCCGAAGACCGTTACCAAGATGCACTGATCGAGCTGGCGCAGCTGCGTGAAGCGGTGGATAACTTCTTTGATAAGGTGATGGTCAATGTTGAAGAGAAAGAAATGCGTATCAATCGTCTGACGCTGCTGGCGAAACTGCGCGAGCTGTTCCTACAGGTGGCGGATATCTCGCTGCTGCAGTAATCTTTGCGGGGTGACCGGAAAAGAGGGTCCGCCCCTACATGATTGAGGTTGCCCCGAAGCGGGGAGCGGCAACCATTTTTTCCGGTCACCCCGTGTTCCATTCATCCCTTTTTACAATTACTCCTTGCCCTTGGCACCTCATTTCCCTACTCTGTGCGGTTTTTGCCAACTAGGTAGACACTATGCAATCCTCTAGATTCGCTGTCAAAGCAGCTAACACCCCGTGTAGTGGCCAACTAATACTGGCCACAGC
>NZ_MAYS01000254.1 GCF_001756855.1 Candidatus Erwinia dacicola
ATAACATAAAATCAGTAGGTTACAACCAGTGTTCGGTAATACATGCTGGAATGGCTAGCATCTTCGTCCAAAACCGGCATATTAAAACAGCATGATTACCTATCATTCAACAAAGCCCATAAATTAGTCACTTTTTAGCCAGTAAGCTTTATTAATACCATAATAACCAGCACTGACAACCGCCACCCGAATCGCAGACACACGGTCTGAGAACTTGAACAGGTACAGTTATGACGCAATTACGCGCCTTTAAACAAGTCGATGTTTTTACCTCGTCTCCCTATAACGGCAACCCGCTGGCGGTGATCATGGATGCCAGCGATCTCAGCGATGAGCAGATGCAAACCATCGCCCGCTGGACCCATCTCTCCGAAACCACCTTTGTCCTGCCGGCCACCGACCCGACGGCCGACTACCGGATGCGAATTTTTACCCCGGATTACGAACTGCCATTTGCCGGGCACCCTACGCTGGGAACGGCTCACGCGCTGCTGGAAGCCGGCATAACGCTGAAAAATGTGGGTGAGATTTTGCAGCAGTGCGGGCTTGGGCTGGTGAAAGTAAAGATTAGCGACGACGGCGCGCTGGCTTTTGCCGCCCCGGAAGCCATTTTTACCCCGTTCAGCGATGCGCCCATCAGCAGCGCGCTAAACAGCGACAGCTTGGAGGAACAGCTGCCGGTAACCATCGCCGATATGGGTATTCGCTGGCTGCTGGTGCCGATGACCACAGCCGAGGCGGTCCTAGCGATCAAACCGGATGCGGTGGAGTTTGCCCGCCTGATAAAAAAGACGCGGGTCAATGGCGTAATGCCGTTTGGCCCAATTCAGGGAGCGGAAGAGCAGTATGAAGTGCGTGGCCTGCTGATTGAAGAGGGCGTGGTGACGGAAGATCTGGTCACCGGCAGCGCCAACGCCTGCCTTTCCCGCTATTTCCAGCAGCGCGGCGTGGAGCTGGACTACCGTGTGCGCCAGGGCACGGCGATGCAGCGTGCTGGCCGCCTGAGCGTCAGGTACGGTGCCGACGGAATCTGGATTGGCGGCCAGACCGTCACAGTGATTGAAGGCACTATCCGCATCTAAGAATACGACCAAGGGCTGACCATGTTTTTCGGTCAGTCCGCCATCCTAGACTTTACAGGTACATTCCGCCCGACGCTTCAATACGGTGGCCGTTAATCCAGCGGCACTCTTCGATGAACAGCGCGGCAACGGCGTAACCGATATCATCCGGCGGCCCGATGCGGCCCAGCGCGGTTTGTGAGGCGATCCCGGCGTTAATCTCCGCGTTATCCCGTACCCGGCCGCCGCCAACGTCGGTTTCAATCGCTCCCAGTGCCAGCACATTCACGGCAATGCCGCATGCACCCAGCTCTTTTGCCTGGTAGCGCGTCAGTACCTCAATCGCCCCTTTTACCGCCGCATAAGCAACGGATCCCGGATGGCTAAAGCGTGCTAGACGGCACTGTTGCAAAG
>NZ_MAYS01000255.1 GCF_001756855.1 Candidatus Erwinia dacicola
AGCGGCCACGCGCTCAAGGATATAGGGCTTGAACGGGTCAAGCTTGCAGGGTCTGGGTGCGCGAGGCTTGTAGCGGATATCCGCTACGGGCAGCGGGCTACGGATATATCTGCGAACGGTCTCACGAGAGCATGAAAGCTGGCGCGCGATGGCGCGTATCGACATGCCCTGACGGTGTAAAACACTCATCTCCACTCTGGTCTCCAATGTCATCATTGGCAGTGCCTTAAAACTGCCATTTTTACCCTGGGTCGGTCAGATTTACATCGGCAGGTGGGCCAGTTTTACATCGGTAGCGACAGCATTCCCGCTGTGGCGCGGTATTCTCGGTGAAAACTCGGTGCTTGGCGCATCCTATATTCAGAAATCTTGGTGGCAGCTATCTAACCGCAGCGCCTCTTCGCCGTTCCGCGAAACTGACTACGAGCCGCAGGTTTTCCTCGGCTGGGCAACAGACCCCAGCTTGGGTGGCTGGACGCTGCGTGATGTGGAAACCGGTGTGAGCCATCAGTCCAACGGTCGCGCCGACCCAACCTCGCGCAGCTGGAACCGCGTCTATGCGCGTCTGATGGCGGAAAACGGCAACTGGCTGGTGAAAGTGAAACTCTGGTACCGTATTCCAGAAAATGAAAATAATGACGATAACCCGGATATCACTAAGTACATGGGGTATTATCGCCTGACGGTGGGATATCAGTGGGGCGAGAACATCTTCAGCGTGAAGAGCCAGTATAACTGGAACAGCGGCTACGGCGGCGCTGAACTGGGCTGGAGCTACCCAATGACTAAGCATGTGCGTTTTTATACGCAGGTGTATAGCGGTTATGGTGAATCCCTGATCGATCACAATCATCGTCAAACTCGCGTCGGTGTAGGCGTGACGCTTAACAACCTGTTCTAAGGTCGCCGCTTACCGGGCAGGCACTGCCGCCCTGTTAAAAATTCAGTCATTTCAGATTTTGGGGACGATGTGTCTACGGCAGCAGTCATCAATAAAGAAACGCTGGCAGAGCAGGTATTACGCGATACCTTCGGCTACCAGCAGTTTCGTCCGGGGCAACAAACTATCATTCAGGAATCGCTTAACGGGCGCGACTGTCTGGTAGTCATGCCGACCGGCGGCGGAAAATCACTCTGTTATCAGATCCCGGCGCTGGTGCGCGAAGGGCTGACGCTGGTGGTGTCGCCGTTGATCTCGCTGATGAAAGACCAGGTAGACCAGCTGCTGGCAAACGGCGTGGCGGCGGCCTGCCTCAACTCGACGCAGAACCGCGAAGAACAGCAGGAAGTGATGGCGGGCTGCCGCACTGGCCGCATCCGCCTGCTGTACATTGCTCCTGAACGTCTGATGATGGATAACTTCCTCGACCAGCTGACGCACTGCAATCCAGCGATGCTGGCGGTGGATGAAGCCCACTGTATCTCTCAGTGGGGTCACGACTTCCGTCCGGAATATGGCGCTTTAGGCCAGCTGCGCCAGCGCCTGCCGGATGTGCCGGTGATGGCGCTGACCGCGACCGCCGATGAAACCACGCGTAACGATATTGCCCGCCTGTTACAGCTTGACGTTCCGCTTATCCAGATCAGCAGCTTTGACCGCCCCAATATCCGCTATACGCTGGTGGAAAAATTCAAACCGACCGAGCAACTGCTGCGCTATGTACAAGATCAGCGCGGCAAGTGCGGCATCATTTATTGTAACAGCCGGCTAAAAGTGGAAGACACCGCAGCCCGTCTGCAAAACCGTGGCCTGAGCGTTGGGGCTTATCATGCCGGAATGGATAATGCCCACCGTGCGCTCGTGCAGGAAGCGTTCCAGCGCGACGATCTGCAAATCGTGGTGGCGACCGTGGCATTCGGCATGGGCATCAACAAACCTAACGTGCGCTTCGTGGTGCACTTTGATATCCCGCGCAATATTGAATCCTACTATCAGGAAACCGGCCGCGCCGGGCGTGATGGCCTGCCTGCTGAAGCGTTGCTGCTGTACGATCCGGCCGATATGGCTTGGCTGCGTAAGTGTCTGGAGGAGAAAGCGCTAGGCCCGTTGCAGGATATTGAGCGCCACAAGCTGAATGCGATGGGCGCATTTGCCGAAGCGCAAACCTGCCGCCGCTTGGTGGTGCTGAACTACTTCGGCGAAGGCTGCCAGCAGGCGTGCAACAACTGCGATATCTGCCTCGATCCGCCGCGCCGCTACGACGGGCTGGTAGAGGCGCAGAAAGCGTTGTCCTGTATTTACCGCGTCGGCCAGCGCTTTGGTATGGGCTATATCGTTGAGATCCTGCGCGGGGCCAACAACCAACGCATTCGCGATATGCAGCATGATAAATTGCCAGTCTACGGCATTGGCCGCGAGCAGACGCACGAGCACTGGACCAGTGTGCTGCGCCAGCTTATCCACCTCGGTCTAGTGACGCAGAACATTGCGATGCACTCGGCGCTGCAGCTGACCGAAGCCGCTAGGCCAATCCTGCGCGGGGAAGCGCCGCTACAGCTGGCGGTGCCGCGCCTCGTCAGCATCAAACCGCGCAGCAATAGCCAGAAGTCGTTCGGCAGCAACTGTGACCACAAGCTGTTTGCCAAGCTGCGCAAGCTGCGTAAAGCGATTGCGGATGAAGAAAACGTGCCGCCATACGTGGTGTTTAACGATGCGACGCTGATTGAAATGGCGGAGCAGATCCCGATTACCGCCTCAGAGATGCTGAGCGTGAATGGGGTCGGTCATAAGAAGCTGAAACGTTTTGGCAAGCCGTTCCTAGTAATGATCAAAGAGCACGTCGACGTCGACGGCGACGATGTGGAGTAATGGATCACGGCGGGCCAACCACAAAACGGTCGGCCTCTCCTGCACTTGTCGGGGTCGACCAGAAAAAAGGTCGACCCGATTATTCAGGCCATTCTGCGCGCCGAAGCAAGCAGTGCACTCACCGCGATAAACAATCCGCCAAACGTCCCGTTCAACAACTTCATCTGATGTGGGCCTTTAATCCACACCGCAATGCGCGTCGCCAGCGTGGCGTAGCCAATCATCACAATAATATCGACCACCACCGTGGTGATGCCGGGCACCAGAAACTGCACCGCTTGGGGCTGATGCGGAAGAATGAACTGCGGGAGCAGCGCCGCGAGGAAAATGATGCTCTTCGGGTTCGTCAGATTAACCAGCTCGGCGCGGCGAAACAGCTTGCGGCGCAGCATCGCCACCGCGCTGAAATCAATCGCGCCGGATGAGCGCCACTGCACCGCGATAGCCGTGGCTAATGCCGGAACTCATGGTATTAATCGCCCTAGAGCCGGGCGACAGGCTTAAAAGATGCTGGTCGTTAATAAATAGATCAGCCACCATTCAATGGTCATTGGGTAAAGCTCCCTGAAAACGCTCAATTACGACACAATACGACATTGTTGAACGTTGCGCTATGGGTAACAATGTCCGCTGCCCGTAGTTTGTTTCTTCTGGAAAACGCCTGATGGAACATCTTAAAAACAGCTGGTTGACGCGGGAGAGAGCCTTCACCGCTTTTGCCACTGGCCCGCTGCTGAATTTCTGGAAGCAGCGTGAAGAGGGTGAGTTTACCGGCGTGGAAAACGTGCCGATCCGCTATGTCCGCTTTATTTCCCCGCAACACGATAAAGTTATTTTGCTGTGTCCCGGCCGGATTGAAAGCTATGTGAAATATCCCGAGTTGGCCTACGACCTGTTCCACAGTGGATACGACGTGGTGATTATCGACCATCGTGGCCAAGGGCGCTCCGGCCGACTTCTTGCTGATTCGCATTGCGGTCACGTGGTGGAATTTGAAGATTACGTCGACGATCTGGAAACCCTGTGTCTGAAAGAGATCGTCACATGCGACTATCGTCACCGCTACGCGCTGGCCCACTCGATGGGCGGGGCGATCCTCTGATGAAGGCACTGTTGCAAAGATCTGGCGATGGTAAACTGATGCCACTGTTTAGTTGAAGGAGCAGCACATGAACCCATTTAAAGGTCGACATTTTGAGCGTCATATTATCCTGTGGGCCGTCCGCTGGTACTGCAAATATGGCATCAGTTATCGTGAGCTGCAGGAGATGCTGGCTGAGCGAGGGGTAAATGTCGATCACACCACGATTTATCGATGGGTTCAGCGTTCTGCACCTGAGATGGAAAAGCGGCGGCGCTGGTACTGGCGTCAACCTTCCGGTTTTGGCTCATGGCATCTCGATGAAACCTACGTGAAGGTCAACGGACGCTGGGCTTATCTGTACCGCGCCGTCGACAGCAGGGGCTGCACCATTGACTTTTACCTGTCTTCACGTCGTCACACCAAAGCCGCCTATCGCT
>NZ_MAYS01000256.1 GCF_001756855.1 Candidatus Erwinia dacicola
CGTTGACAGCAGGGGCTGCATCAGCTGGCGCCGCGGTGGAGCAGCAGGGTCTGCCACGTTCGCGCCTTCGGCGGTGACGGGCGTCATTGGCTGTTCCATCGGCTGTGCGCTTTTCTGCTCTGGCACGACCGCAGGATCAGTCACGGTTGCTTCGCCGTTCACTTTTACCGGCATGCCGGAGCGCGCTTTCACCGCATCTTCCATGCTGATGCTGTTCACGCTGGCGTCGGCAACAATTTTTGTCACGGAAGCAGGGATAGTCAGCGGCACAGGCTCGCGTGATTTGAACTGCTCTTCGGTCTGCGACAGCGGGTTGTGAACTTCCACATAGCGTGAACCGTCCGGCTCAACCGTGGCTTTGATTGGCTGGTCGATAAACTGAACGCGGGTGCCAACCGGCACGTGGTCGAACAGCCATTTGATATCGTCAGCACGCAGCCGGACGCAGCCGTGGCTCACGCGCAGACCGATACCGAAGTTAGCATTCGTACCGTGAATCGCGTACAGGCGACCGATATACAGCGCGTACAGCCCCATCGGGTTGTTCGGACCAGCCTGGAATACCGCAGGCAGTGATTCACTGCGCGCGTTGTACTCTTCGTGCATTTTCTTGGTCGGGGTCCAAGTCGGGCCAGCCTTTTTACGCTGGACGGTAGTGGTCCAGTTAATCGGGGTATCCTTGCCCAGCTCGCCGATACCAATTGGCAGCACGACCACGGTTTTACTGCCTTTCGGGTAGTAGTACAGACGCATTTCAGCACTGTTGATCACGATGCCTTCACGCGGCGCGTCCGGCAGGATCAGCTGTTGAGGGATGATCAACTTGCTGCCCGCTTTTGGCAGGTAAACGTCAACGCCCGGGTTAGCTTCCATAATGTTGCTCAGGCCCATCTGGTACTGAGCAGCAAAAGCTTCCAGCGGAAACTTACTGTCTTCCGGGATAGTAATTTCGAGGTTTTCCCCGATCAGGCGGCTGTTAGCGGCCGGAAGAGGGTAAACCACAGCAAAGGCAGATTGGCTGAAAGCCGCAGCGGCCAGAATCAGGGTGACAAACGCACGGATGCTCTTTTTCATATTATTTCAGGTGTAGCGCCATGCAGACTGTTGATAAACGCCCCAATACTGACCAACTGTGACCGGCTGCACATTATATGTTCATAACGGCTCAAGAAGAAACCAGGATTTAACCCTGTTGAACTATCTTTATGGATTGGCCCCTATATATTGAGACATTTTTTATCGCCTAGTCCATGACTGGTTCGCCGCCGCAGATATTCTCGTGGCGAACGATATCCCAGTGCACTGTGAAGATGCCATTCGTTGTAATGTTCGAAGGCCTCCGCAAGGTTCTTAACCGCGGTTAACCCGTCAGGTTTCGGCATGATGCTGATGTGGTCACGCTTCATCATTTTCACGACGCTCTCTGCCATCCCGTCGCTTTCTGGGCTGCGTACCGTCGTATGTTTAGGCTCCAGTCCGACCATTCTGGCGAACTGACGCCTCTGATGAGAACGGTAAGCTGAACCGTTGTCTGTCAGCCCATCAACAGGGGATGACGGCAGGTTGCTGGCGAAGCCTCGATGGTTAGGAGATTGAATCGCCTCTTCTGAGAGCGCCCAACCATGAATGTCAGAACGAACTATCCCTT
>NZ_MAYS01000257.1 GCF_001756855.1 Candidatus Erwinia dacicola
CTTGCTGACAAAGACATCGAATTCCAGCTGCAGGCGGCCACTGATGTCTTCAGGAGAGGTATGGGTGGAAAGCTCCTGCCGGATGAAGTCCTGAACGTGTGGCTCCAGCCGGTGAAAAGCATTTTTTGGCAAGGGTTTATGACGCCGTTCCCGTGCCAGCGAATCCGCTCTCCTGCAGGAGTAAACGCCGTTAAAAGCGGGGTCGGTATTGCGTCTGAGTTCCCTGCTGATGGTAGACCGCGGGAGATCAAGCTCTCTGGCGATGGTAGCCGGTTTGACACCTTCACCCCGCCGCTTTTCAATGTAGAACCGCTCTTTCTGAGTCAGATGTTTTCCCTGCATGCAACAGGCTCTCCAGTAGGACCAGAACGGAGATTTTATCCGGGTCTGGCCAGTGGGTCACTTTGTTGCGTTTCGAGTGGGAATGGGGCTTCCGAACTTCTATACCATCCTGAAGCCGCTCAGGAAGTGAAAGCGCTACCGGATGTTCTGCGCGGTAAAATGGCAAGACTATTGGTTCAGTTGAGTGAGCGGGGAAATGAATTACGCTACCCGTTAAGCAGACCCATCAAAAATGGATTGTTTGAACTCAGGGCGTCAGGAACAGATATTGCCCGCACCTTGTTTGTATTCCAGCAGGGGAAGAAAATTTATATTTTACGTTGTTTCATTAAGAAAACAGAGAAGACGCCGCCCAAAGAAATCGTGGTTGCGTTGCAACGACTGGAGGAATTATCTGATGGCTAAAATAAAAGCAATAAGTCATGAAGACGTCATGAAGACGTTGCTCGATACCCCAGAAGCTATTGCTGCTTTCGAAGAGGCAAAAGATGAGTTTGCGCTGCTGGAGCAGCTCACGGCATGGCGGACTCAGGCGGGACTCACAAAAGCGGACGTTGCGGAACGAATGGGGGTAAAACCTCCGGCAATAAATCGCATCGAAAATAACGTGACGAAAGCTAGCTGGCAAACGCTGAAACGTTACGCGGCAGCCTGTGGTGTTGAACTGGGTATTACCGTCAGGGTGTGATCTGCCCCCTGTCTGCAAAGCTTCTATGCCGCTGATTTTCGGGCGGCTGGTTGAGTGTAAGGCTTGTGTTTAATTATAATAAAAGTGCAATTATTGCACTTCATGGGTCGCTTTTCGAAGCGGCTTTTTCATGCGCGTTCTCCCAGGACGCGCTTTGAGCCCGCCCAGGGCGATGAAATACAACAGCCCGCTTGCAGCGCCCACAGGGCGCGCCGCTCTTACTGGCCACTTTCGTGGCCGCTAAGGATGCCGTCCATGTTGTCCGGCTTCTTTCTGGTGTCAGCCTCACCTCTGCCATTAGCGGTTTCCCTTTTGCAGTGACAGACACTTGCACGGGGCCCCATTCCCACTCGAAACGTAACAAAGTGACCCACTGGCC
>NZ_MAYS01000258.1 GCF_001756855.1 Candidatus Erwinia dacicola
TTTGCAACAGTGCCGTTTTTGTTTGGTACTCAGATTCATCGTATTTTTACTTACATTGGGATTGAAAACGGGACATTATACCACCATCTCTGGTGTATCACCACATCGCGGCAGAGCTGATTTGCGCGGTTTATTTATCGCTTACGTTGAATCATAGTTGGAAATTGTATGACTGGTAAAAAGCGTTCGACCAGTTCCAGCAGCTGGCTACAGGAACACTTTAGCGATAAATATGTGCTTCAGGCACAGAAAAAAGGGTTGCGCTCGCGCGCTTGGTTTAAACTTGCTGAAATACAGCAAGGCGACAAACTTTTCAAGTTTGGTATGACCGTGGTTGACCTCGGCGCGGCGCCAGGCGGCTGGTCGCAATATGTGGTAACGCAGATAGGGTTAAAGGGTCGCGTCATCGCCTGTGATATCCTGCCGATGGATCCCATCGTTGGGGTCGATTTCCTTCAGGGCGATTTTCGTGATGAACTGGTATTAAAAGCCCTGCTGGATCGCGTAGGGGATACCAAAGTTCAGGTTGTTATGTCAGATATGGCACCAAACATGACGGGTACCCCTGCAGTTGATATTCCCCGCTCGATGTATTTATGTGAGCTGGCGTTAGAAATGTGCCGTGATGTTCTGGCACCTAGCGGCAGTTTTTTAGTGAAAGTGTTTCAGGGAGATGGCTTTGAAGAATACCTGCGGGAAATTCGCTCCCTGTTTACGAAAGTAAAAATTCGTAAGCCGGACGCTTCACGCTCTCGTTCGCGTGAAGTGTACATTGTAGCGACAGGGCGAAAACTATAACCCTAATAGACGGGATCACAGCGATTCCAGATATGACGGATATATAGTACCCTACGCTGTCTGTTAACACAGTTGTAATATGAGGTTAATCCCTTGAGTGACATGGCGAAAAACCTAATTCTTTGGTTAGTCATCGCAGTTGTGCTGATGTCTGTATTCCAGAGCTTTGGGCCCAGCGAGTCGAACGGGCATAGGGTTGATTATTCAACCTTCCTATCTGAAGTGAACCGGGATCAGGTCCGCGAGGCACGTATTAACGGGCGTGAGATTAACGTAACCAAAAAAGACAGTAATCGATATACGACCTACATCCCCGTCAACGATCTCAAGTTACTCGATAACCTGTTGACTAAAAATGTAAAAGTAGTGGGTGAACCACCAGAAGAACCGAGTCTGCTGGCTTCAATCTTCATTTCTTGGTTCCCTATGCTGCTTCTTATCGGTGTCTGGATCTTCTTTATGCGTCAAATGCAGGGCGGCGGAGGAAAGGGCGCGATGTCTTTCGGCAAGAGCAAGGCTCGCATGCTTACAGAAGATCAAATCAAAACAACCTTTGGCGATGTTGCTGGTTGTGATGAAGCCAAAGAGGAAGTGAGCGAGCTGGTCGAATACCTGCGAGAGCCAAGCCGCTTCCAGAAACTCGGCGGTAGAATTCCGAAAGGCGTGCTGATGGTCGGTCCTCCGGGTACCGGTAAAACCCTGCTGGCAAAAGCGATTGCTGGTGAAGCGAAAGTGCCTTTTTTTACTATTTCCGGTTCTGACTTTGTTGAAATGTTTGTTGGTGTGGGTGCATCTCGTGTGCGCGACATGTTCGAACAGGCTAAGAAAGCCGCGCCGTGCATCATCTTTATCGATGAGATCGATGCAGTAGGTCGTCAGCGTGGTGCCGGTTTAGGTGGTGGTCATGATGAGCGTGAGCAGACGCTGAACCAGATGCTGGTTGAGATGGATGGCTTCGAAGGCAATGAAGGCATCATCGTTATCGCTGCAACTAACCGTCCTGACGTACTCGACCCTGCACTGCTGCGTCCGGGCCGTTTTGACCGTCAGGTTGTGGTTGGTCTGCCGGATGTTCGCGGACGTGAGCAGATCCTGAAAGTTCATATGCGCCGTGTACCGCTGGCGATGGATATCGATGCGGCAATCATTGCGCGCGGTACCCCTGGCTTCTCCGGTGCTGACCTAGCTAACCTAGTCAACGAAGCGGCTTTGTTCGCGGCACGTGGTAACAAGCGTGTGGTGTCGATGGTTGAATTCGAAAAAGCCAAAGATAAAATCATGATGGGTGCGGAACGTCGCTCCATGGTGATGACCGAAGCGCAGAAAGAGTCTACCGCGTATCACGAAGCAGGCCATGCCATCATCGGCCGACTGGTTCCTGAGCATGACCCGGTACATAAAGTGACGATTATTCCTCGTGGACGTGCTCTGGGTGTGACCTTCTTCCTACCTGAAGGCGACGCAATCAGCGCCAGTCGTCAGAAACTGGAAAGTCAGATCTCCACCCTGTACGGTGGACGTCTGGCGGAAGAGATTATCTACGGTGTGGAACATGTTTCTACCGGCGCGTCGAACGACATTAAAGTCGCCACCTCGATCGCGCGTAACATGGTTACGCAGTGGGGCTTCTCTGAGAAACTCGGTCCGTTGCTGTATGCAGAAGAAGATGGCGAGGTGTTCCTCGGCCGCTCCGTAGCGAAAGCTAAGCATATGTCTGACGAAACCGCGCGTATCATCGACCAAGAAGTTAAGTCACTGGTTGAAGTGAACTACAAGCGTGCCCGTGTCCTGCTTGGTAAGAACATGGACATCCTTCACGCGATGAAAGACGCGCTGATGAAGTATGAAACCATTGATTCTCTGCAGATCGACGACCTGATGGCACGACGCGAAGTGCGTCCGCCAGCCGGTTGGGAAGACTCTGGTAGCAGCAACAGCTCAGACAGCAACGGCACGCCAAAGACGCCGCGACCGGTCGATGAACCGCGTACGCCAAACCCAAGCAACACCATGTCAGAGCAGTTCGGCGACAAGTAAATTTGCCGCAGTAAGCTGTTATAATCGAAACCCCGGCGCTGACCGGGTTTTTTATACCTGCAAACCGGAGACGATTCGTTATGAAGCTGTACGCCCGAGATTCCGTGCTCGACCTTTCTCATCCTCACGTTATGGGGATTCTGAACGTCACTCCTGACTCTTTTTCTGATGGCGGCAAACATAACGAATTGATTCAGGCCCTGACCCACGCCAATGAGATGATTAACGCCGGTGCCACCATCATTGATGTGGGCGGCGAATCAACCCGCCCTGGCGCTGCTGACGTCAGCGTGGAGCAGGAGCTGGAACGCGTTATCCCGGTAGTGGAAGCTATCGCTCAGCGCTTTGAAGTGTGGATCTCGGTGGATACGTCGAAGCCCGAAGTGATCCGAAAATCGGCCCACTTTGGTGCCCATATCATCAACGATATCCGCTCCCTGCAGGAGCCGGGCGCGCTGGAAGCGGCGGCAGAGACCGGGCTGCCGGTGTGCCTGATGCATATGCAGGGTGAGCCGAAAACCATGCAGCAGGCGCCGCAATACAAAAATATTCTGCGCGACGTGGATGAGTTCTTTGTTGAACATATCGCCCGTTGCGAAGGGGCAGGGATCAAAAAATCGCAGTTGCTACTCGACCCGGGTTTCGGTTTCGGTAAGAATCTGTCGCACAACTATCTGTTACTGGCGCATCTGGCCGATTATCATCGCTTCGGACTGCCACTGTTAGTCGGCATGTCGCGCAAAAGTATGATTGGACAGTTACTGAATGTAGGCCCTTCGCAGCGCCTGACCGGCAGCCTGGCCTGTGCGGTGATTGCAGCAATGCAGGGCGCCCATATTTTGCGCGTACACGATGTGAAAGAAACCGTAGAAGCGATGCGCGTCGTCGAAGCTACACAGTCCGTAAGGGAAGAATAACACTATGAGTAACCGCAAGTATTTTGGTACCGATGGTATCCGCGGCAAAGTGGGTGAATCGCCAATCACACCTGATTTTGTGCTGAAATTGGGTTTTGCTGCCGGCAAGGTGCTGGCGCGCCACGGCTCGAAGAAAATCATCATCGGTAAAGACACGCGTGTTTCTGGCTACATGCTGGAATCCGCGCTGGAAGCAGGCCTTGCCGCAGCCGGAATCTCTGCGGCTTTCACCGGCCCGATGCCGACCCCTGCGGTTGCTTATCTGACCCGTACTTTCCGTGCTGAAGCTGGAATTGTAATTTCCGCCTCGCATAACCCGTTCGACGATAACGGCATTAAATTCTTCTCCACCGAGGGTACCAAGCTGCCGGACGACGTGGAAGAAGCGATTGAAGCCGAGATGGAAAAGTCGATCACCTGCGTCGAGTCCGTCGCGCTGGGTCGAGCCAGTCGTATTGTCGATGCTGCCGGGCGCTACATTGAGTTCTGTAAAGGGACTTTCCCCAGCGAACTGAGCCTGAACGGCCTGAAAATTGTGGTCGACTGTGCCAACGGTGCCACCTATCACATCGCCCCTAACGTGCTGCGTGAGCTGGGCGCTACGGTGATTGCTATCGGCGTTCAGCCAGACGGCATGAACATTAACAAAGAGTGCGGTGCGACCGACCTGCGTCTGTTGCAGGAGCGCGTGCTGATAGAAAAAGCCGACGTGGGTCTGGCTTACGATGGTGACGGCGACCGCATCATGATGGCTGACCACCTTGGTCAAAAAGTGGATGGTGACCAGATCCTCTATCTGATCGCGCGCGAAGGGCTGCGTCAGGGCCAGCTGCGCGGCGGCGTGGTGGGTACGCTGATGAGCAATATGGGCTTGGAGCTGGCACTGAAGCAGATTGGCATTCCGTTTGCCCGTGCCAAGGTCGGCGACCGTTACGTGCTGGAGAAGCTGAAAGAGAAGGGCTGGCGTCTGGGCGCTGAAAATTCCGGGCACGTCATCCTGCTGGACAAAACCACCACCGGCGACGGTATTGTGGCCGGCCTGCAGGTGCTGACCGCGATGGTGCGTAACCATATGAGCCTGCATGACCTGTGCAGCGGCATGAAACTGCTGCCGCAGATTCTGGTCAATGTGCGCTTTAGCGGCAGCCACACCCCTCTGGAAGATGCCACGGTAAAAGCCGTCACGGCAGAAATTGAGGCCGAGCTGAAAGGTCGTGGCCGCCTGCTGCTGCGTAAATCCGGCACCGAGCCACTGATCCGCCTGATGGTAGAAGGCGAAGATGAAGCGCAGGTCACCGCGCTGGCGCACCGCATTGCAGACGCGGTAAAAGCGGTTTAACGGGGCAATCAATTTAACAGAGGCGACCTTTTTTTCCGGTCGCACCGGGCTGATGATTTGCACTATTTCTCCAACGTTCGTATGTAATTACAGCGCTTTGCTGATTTTTTCTGCACTCAGCAACGGCGCATGAAATTGCTCTTGCACAGGCGGGCGCCTTTGGTTAGTATTCACACTCGCTTGATAAGTAGGTCGTCACCTACTTGATCAAGACTAACTAGATTGAAGTTTTTGATGTGCGGATAACGCGCAAGGAACGAGGTTGATTATGTACGAAGCTCTTTTGGTTATTTTCCTTATTGTAGCGCTGGGCCTCGTAGGTCTGATAATGCTGCAGCAAGGTAAAGGCGCTGATATGGGAGCATCATTTGGTGCAGGCGCTTCTGGTACGCTGTTCGGTTCTAACGGTTCTGGTAACTTCATGACCCGTATGACTACAGTGCTGGCAGCCCTGTTCTTCATTATCAGTCTGGTGCTGGGTAACATCAACGGTAACAAGACTCGGAAAGGAAGCGAGTGGGAAAATCTGACCCAGCCAGCGCTGTCCCAACAGACTACGTCAGCTAAATCGGCAGAGCCGGGCGGCGATATCCCGCAGTACCCAGTGACCGTTTCGACGCGACAGAAATAAGAAAGTCGCCCCTTATTGCCGTGGTGGTGGAATTGGTAGACACGCCACCTTGAGGTGGTGGTGCCCGCATGGGCTTACGGGTTCAAGTCCCGTCCTCGGTACCAAATCTCAGTTGTACTTGCAATTTATGCAAGTTTTGCTTAGTATTCAGACGCGGGGTGGAGCAGCTTGGTAGCTCGTTGGGCTCATAACCCGAAGGTCGTCGGTTCAAATCCGACCCCCGCAACCACTTTCCCTTAGAGTTTTTTAAAATATACTGTCTGCAGTACATCATGACGCACAGCAGCGATCTTGAAAAAGTTCTTTTGGACTGCGCCGAGCCGCCTTTAGCGGTTTACAGGGTCCAGTGACATTAAGCCCCGAATTTTTCGGGTTTTGGTTATCAGGAAGCAGAATCACTGGGCTATAGGCCCTTTTTTTACGTCTTGGGGGCAAGATTGTCCACATTAGAGCAAAAATTAACAGAGCTGATCTCAGCACCGGTAGAAGCGCTAGGCTACGAACTGGTTGGTATTGAGTTTGTACGCGGTCTCACATCCACCTTGCGCATCTATATCGATAGTGAAGATGACATCAATGTTAATGATTGTGCTGATGTGAGCCACCAGGTCAGTGCGGTATTTGACGTCGAAGACCCGATCACCGTGGCTTACAACCTCGAAGTTTCCTCGCCTGGCCTTGACCGTCCAATGTTTACCGCAGACCATTACGTGCGATTTATTGGCGAAGAAGTGAGCTTGGTTCTGCGTATGGCGGTTCAGAACCGACGCAAATGGCAGGGCATCATCAAATCTGTGGAAGATGAGATGATCACTATTGCCGTTGAGGGTAACGACGAAGTGTTCGCGCTGAGCAACATCCAGAAGGCGAACCTGGTTCCCCACTTTTAAAAGTCCGGATTGAGGCATACTAGGATGAACAAAGAAATCTTAGCTGTTGTAGAAGCGGTCTCTAATGAGAAGTCCCTCCCACGCAAGAAGATTTTCGAAGCGCTGGAGAGCGCGCTGGCCACAGCCACCAAGAAAAAACACGAGCAGGAAATTGACGTTCGCGTCAGCATCGATCGCAAAAGTGGCGATTTCGATACTTTCCGCCGTTGGCTGATTGTTGATGAAGTCACCATGCCTACCCGCGAAATTACGCTGGATGCTGCACAGTTCGAAGATGAAACTCTCGGACTCGGCGGCTTCGTTGAAGATCAGATTGAGTCTGTGACCTTTGACCGTATCACCACGCAAACTGCCAAGCAGGTTATCGTGCAGAAAGTGCGCGAAGCAGAGCGTGCGATGGTGGTTGATCAGTTCCGTGAGCAGGAAGGCGAAATCATCACTGGTGTGGTGAAGAAAGTAAATCGCGACAATATCTCACTTGAAGTGCGTCCAAACGATGGTTCTAACACCAATGCGGAAGCCGTGATCATTCGTGAAGATATGCTGCCACGCGAGAACTTCCGCCCGGGTGACCGTATCCGTGGCGTACTTTACGCCGTGCGTCCTGAAGCGCGTGGTGCTCAGCTGTTCGTTAGCCGTTCCAAGCCAGAAATGCTGATCGAACTGTTCCGCATTGAAGTGCCGGAAATTGCCGAAGAAGTGTTAGAAATTAAAGCCGCTGCGCGCGACCCCGGCTCCCGAGCTAAGATCGCTGTGAAAACTAACGACAAGCGCATCGACCCGGTCGGTGCCTGCGTAGGTATGCGTGGTGCGCGTGTTCAGGCGGTATCCAGTGAACTGGGTGGCGAGCGTATTGATATCGTGCTGTGGGATGATAATCCTGCGCAGTTCGTGATCAACGCAATGGCCCCTGCGGATGTCACCTCTATCGTGGTGGATGAAGATAATTACACCATGGATATCGCTGTAGAAGCCGGAGATCTGGCTCAGGCAATCGGCCGTAATGGCCAAAACGTGCGTCTGGCTTCTCAGCTGAGTGGCTGGGATCTGAACGTGATGACGGTCGACGACCTGCAGGCTAAGCATCAGGCTGAAGCTCATGCTGCTATTGATGTCTTCACCAAACACCTCGATATCGACGAAGACTTTGCTACCGTACTGGTAGAAGAAGGCTTCTCCTCTCTCGAAGAGTTAGCTTACGTGCCAATCAAGGAGCTGTTGGAAATCGACGGTCTAGATGAAGATACGGTAGAAGCGTTGCGCAACCGGGCTAAAAACGCGTTGACCACCCTAGCTCTGGCAAAAGAAAAGAGCCTCGGCGATACCAAACCGGCGGATGACCTGTTAGGTCTGGAAGGTTTGGAGCGTGAGATGGCCTTTAAGCTGGCGGCAAAAGGCGTTTGCACACTGGAAGATCTTGCCGAGCAGGGTGTTGACGATCTGTCAGATATTGATGGCCTGAGCGATGAGCTGGCTGGTGAGCTGATTATGGCTGCACGAAATATTTGCTGGTTCGGCGACGACGCGTAATAAACTGTAGCAGGAAGGAATAGCATGACGACAGATGTAACCGTAAAATCGCTGACCGCAGAGATTCAGACACCGCTAGAACGCTTGGTACAGCAATTTGCTGATGCAAGGATCCAAAACTCTGAAACTGACTCTGTTGCCCAGCACGAAAAAGAGACATTACTTACCCATCTGAATCGCGATCATGGCGGCGTATCTGGTAAGCTGACTTTGCAGCGCAAGACGCGCAGCACATTAAGTGTTCTAGGCACCGGGGGCAAAAGTAAGTCGGTGCAAATCGAAGTCCGCAAAAAACGCACTTATGTAAAAGGCGATCCGGCTGATGCTGAACAGGCAGAATCAGAAGCCCGGGCAGAGCGTGAAGCGGAAGAACTGGCTTGTAGCGAGGCTAAAGAACAAGCCCAGCGCGCGGCTCAAGACAAAGCGAAGCGTGAAGTCGAGGAGCAGGCCAAGCGTAAGGCAGCTGATAAAGCCAAACGTGAAGCAGCGGAAAAAGATAAAGTGAGCAATCAATATACCGACGATACCACCCGGGCTTCCCAGTCCGGCAAAGCCCGCCGTGAAGCGGAAGCGGCAGAACTGAAGCGTAAAGCTGAAGAAGAAGCGCATCGCAAGATCGCAGAAGAAGCGAAGCGCGTAGCCGAAGAAACTCGCAAAATGGTGGCCGAACGAGGTGAAGAGTGGGCGCAAATTAAAGAGGTTGAAGACACCTCTGACTACCACGTTACCACTTCAACTCACGCCCGTGCTGCAGAAGACGAAAACGACGCTCAGGTTGAAGGTGACCGTCGAACTCGCACTGCTGTACACTCAGCTAAAGCCCCGGTTCGCAAGAAAGGCAACAAGCATTCTGAAGCGAAGACTGACCGTGAAGAAGCTCGTGCGCAGGTTCGCGGCGGCAAAGGCGGCAAGCGTAAGTCAAGCACCCTACAGCAGAGCTTCAACAAGCCTGTTCAGGTCGTTAACCGTGACGTCATTATCGGCGAAATTGTTACCGTAGCTGAGCTGGCTAACAAGATGGCAGTCAAAGGTTCTCAGGTCATCAAAGCGATGATGAAAATGGGCGCGATGGCCACCATCAATCAGGTTATTGATCAGGAAATTGCCCAGCTGGTCGCGGAAGAGATGGGTCACAAAGTGACGCTGCGCCGCGAGAATGAGCTGGAAGAAGCGGTAATGAGCGATCGTGATACCGATGCCGTTCACGAATCCCGTGCGCCAGTTGTAACAATCATGGGTCACGTTGACCACGGTAAAACCTCTCTGCTGGACTATATCCGTTCGACAAAAGTTGCCTCTGGCGAAGCGGGCGGCATTACTCAGCACATCGGTGCATACCACGTTGAAACCGACGACGGTATGGTGACCTTCCTAGATACCCCGGGCCACGCAGCGTTTACTTCAATGCGTGCACGTGGTGCTCAGGCAACGGACATCGTTATCCTAGTTGTTGCAGCAGACGATGGCGTGATGCCACAGACTATCGAAGCTATTCAGCATGCCAAAGCGGCCAAAGTGCCGGTTGTCGTAACAGTAAACAAGTGTGATAAGCCAGAAGCCGATCCGGACCGTGTTAAAAAGGAGCTGACTCAGTACGGGATCATCCCGGAAGAGTGGGGCGGCGAGAACATGTTCGTCAACGTTTCTGCGAAAGCCGGTACCGGTATCGACGACCTGCTGAACGTTATCCTGCTGCAGGCTGAAGTTCTGGAGCTGACCGCGGTTCGTCAGGGTATGGCAAGCGGTGTAGTTATCGAATCCTTCTTGGATAAAGGTCGTGGTCCGGTTGCTACCGTGCTGGTACGTGAAGGTACGCTGAACAAAGGCGATATCGTACTGTGCGGCTTCGAGTATGGCCGTGTGCGTGCGATGCGTGACGAGCGGGGCCGTGAAGTGATGACTGCGGGTCCATCTATCCCGGTTGAGATCCTCGGCCTCTCCGGTGTTCCAGCAGCGGGCGATGAAGCGACTGTGGTACGTGATGAGAAGAAAGCTCGTGAAGTTGCGCTGTATCGTCAGGGCAAATTCCGTGAAGTTAAGCTGGCACGTCAGCAGAAATCTAAGCTGGAAAACATGTTTGCTAACATGACCGAAGGCGAAGTTTCCGAGCTGAACATCGTGCTGAAAGCTGACGTACAGGGTTCTGTCGAAGCGATCTCCGAATCGCTGATGAAGCTTTCTACTGATGAAGTGAAAGTGAAAATCATTGGTTCCGGCGTAGGCGGTATCACTGAAACCGATGCCACTCTGGCCGCTGCGTCTAACGCAATCTTGGTTGGCTTCAACGTCCGTGCTGATGCTTCTGCGCGCCGCCTAATTGATTCTGAAAGCCTAGATCTGCGTTACTACTCCGTTATCTATAATCTGATTGACGAAGTGAAAGCAGCGATGAGCGGTATGCTGGCACCTGAGTACAAACAGCAGATCATCGGTCTGGCTGCCGTACGTGACGTGTTCAAATCGCCGAAATTTGGTGCTATCGCTGGTTGTATGGTGACTGAAGGTAACATCAAACGTCACAACCCAATCCGCGTACTGCGTGACAATGTGGTTATCTATGAAGGCGAGCTGGAATCTCTGCGCCGCTTCAAAGATGACGTTAACGAAGTCCGTAACGGCATGGAATGTGGTATCGGCGTGAAGAACTACAACGATGTGCGTGTTGGCGATATGATCGAAGTATTCGAAATTATCGAAATCCAGCGCACCATTGATTAATAGTCACTTTTCATAATTAACTGTATTTGGGAGGCTTATAGCCTCCCAAATTATTTGGAGAGAATAATTATGGCGAAAGAATTTGGTCGCCCGCAGCGCGTTTCACAGGAGCTGCAAAAAGAGATCGCGATGATTTTACAGCGCGAGATCAAAGATCCGCGTCTGGGCATGATGGTGACGGTTTCTGGCGTTGATGTGTCACGCGACCTAGCCTATGCCAAAGTGTTCGTGACCTTCCTCAACAACAAAGATAAAGCTGCAATCAAAGCTGGCCTGCGTGCGCTGGGCGATGCCTCAGGTTATATCCGTACCCTGCTGGGCAAAGCGATGCGCCTGCGCATCGTGCCAGAGCTGACCTTCTTCTACGATAACTCGTTGGTTGAAGGGATGCGCATGTCGAACTTGGTGACTAACGTCGTCAGAAACGACGAAGAGCGCCGTGGCCCGGCAGAAGATGAAGAGCAAGAAGGCAAAGCAGAGTAATGAGTCGTCCTCCTCGTCGTGGTCGTGATATTCACGGCGTACTGTTGCTGGATAAACCTAGCGAATTGTCCTCCAACGACGCGCTTCAGAAAGTCAAACGCCTGTATAACGCCAACCGTGCCGGTCATACCGGTGCGCTGGATCCACTGGCAACCGGCATGCTGCCGATCTGCCTTGGAGAAGCGACTAAGTTTTCCCAGTATCTGCTGGAGTCCGACAAGCGTTACCGGGTGATTGCCCGTCTTGGGCAGCGCACGGATACTTCTGATGCCGATGGCATCGTGGTCAGCGAGCGTCCGGTTACCTTCAGCTCTGAAATGTTGGAGCAGGCGCTGGAGAGTTTCCGTGGTGAGACTCAGCAGGTGCCGTCGATGTATTCGGCCCTGAAGTACCAAGGGCGCAAGCTGTACGAATATGCGCGAGAAGGCATTGAAGTGCCGCGTGAATCACGCCGTATTATGGTTTACGAGATGCTGTTTATCCGCCATGAAGGGGACGAGCTGGAGCTGGAAATTCACGTGTCGAAAGGCACCTACATCCGCACCATTATCGACGATCTCGGCGAGAAACTGGGCTGTGGTACACACGTGACCTATCTGCGCCGCTTACAGGTTGCCACCTATCCGATTGAGAAGATGGTGACGCTGGAACAGTTGCAGGAGCTGGCGGAAGAGGCTCATCGTCAGGAAAAAGCCCCGGCGGAGCTGCTGGATGCGTTGCTGATGCCAATGGACAGCCCAGCAGCGGAATACCCGGTCGTTAACCTGCTGAGCTCGGTTGCTGCTTACTTTAAGCAGGGCATGCCGGTTCAGGCAGCTGGCGCGCCGGTCAGTGGGCTGGTTCGCGTGACTGAGGGGGACGAGCACAAGTTTATCGGCATGGCAGAAATCGCTGACGATGGACGCGTGGCACCGCACCGCCTAGTTGTAGAATATTCCGACTAGCCATTTGCGATTAAGTGGCGCGCAGAGTAGAATGGCGCGGCTTTACACTGGGTTGCTGAATTAGAGATCGGCACCTGTACATTTATTATCTTTAATTTGGAGTTGTATCATGTCTCTAAGTGTTGAATCTAAAACACAAATCGTTGCTGATTTCGGTCGCGGCGCGAACGACAGTGGTTCTACCGAAGTTCAGGTTGCTTTGCTGACTGCACAGATTAACCATCTGCAGGGTCACTTCTCTGAGCACAAGAAAGACCACCACAGCCGTCGTGGCCTGCTGCGCATGGTATCTCAGCGTCGTAAGCTGCTGGATTACCTGAAGCGTAAAGACGTTGCATGCTACATCAACCTGATCAAGCGTCTGGATCTGCGTCGCTAAGTCTTACGGGTTGTCCCGCAACGCTATCAGAGTCAATCTGACAGATAAAGTGGTGAAACCGGACAACCTGTGCGAGATTCGCTGGGAGGGGCCTTTATGGCCCCTTTTTTCACGCCAGCGGCAGCAATTTTGTGCAAACTATTGTATTGTTGCTGGGTGTGATCTTCAGTTGCAGAGGTTCGCGCGGCTAATGAGAGGCTTTGTCCCATCGGGGATTAAGGTTGTCATTAGTCGCGAGGATGCAAAAATGAAGATTGGAAATCCACGGCGGGTATAAAAAACTACCCGCCCTGATGTTAAGGAAATAATTTTGCTGAATCCGATCGTAAAGAAATTCCAGTATGGTCAGCATACCGTCACTATTGAGACCGGTATGATGGCTCGCCAGGCAACAGCTGCTGTCATGGTAAGCATGGACGACACTGCGGTGTTCGTGACTGTTGTAGGCCGTAAAAATGCAAAACCAGGTCAGGATTTCTTCCCGCTGACCGTGAACTATCAGGAGCGTACTTACGCTGCTGGCCGTATCCCAGGCAGCTTCTTCCGTCGTGAAGGCCGCCCAAGCGAAGGCGAGACCCTGACTTCACGTCTGATTGACCGTCCGCTGCGCCCACTGTTCCCGGAAGGATTCGTCAACGAAGTGCAGGTTATCGCCACCGTGGTTTCCGTTAACCCACAGGTTAACCCGGATATCGTTGCCCTGATCGGTGCTTCTGCTGCGCTGGTGCTGTCTGGCCTGCCGTTCAACGGTCCAATCGGTGCTGCGCGTGTCGGTTACCTAAACGACCAGTACGTGCTGAACCCAACCACCGATGAGCTGAAAGAAAGTAAGCTGGACTTGGTGGTTGCGGGTACTAAAGCCGCTGTTCTGATGGTAGAATCTGAAGCTGAGCTGTTGAGCGAAGATCAGATGCTGGGCGCAGTGATGTTTGGTCATGAGCAGCAGCAGATCGTTATCGACACCATCAACGAACTGGGGGCCGTTGCCGGTAAACCGCGTTGGGACTGGCAGCCAGAAGCTGTAAACGACGCTTTACATGGTTGTATCGCTGCACTGGCTGAATCTCGCCTGAGCGATGCTTACCGCATCACCGAAAAACAGGAACGTTACGCTCAGATTGACGTGATAAAATCTGAAACCACCGCTGCGCTGCTGGCTGAAGACGAAGCGCTTGACGCTGGCGAAATTAGCGACATCCTGCACACGCTGGAAAAAAATGTGGTTCGTAGCCGCATCCTGCGCGGTGAGCCACGCATTGATGGTCGCGAAAAAGACATGATCCGTGGTCTGGATGTGCGCACTGGCGTACTGCCACGTACTCACGGCTCTGCGCTGTTCACCCGCGGTGAAACTCAGGCGCTGGTGACGGCAACACTGGGTACTGCCCGTGATGCGCAGAACCTTGATGAGCTGATGGGCGAGCGTACCGACAACTTCCTGTTCCACTACAACTTCCCTCCATACTCTGTCGGCGAAACCGGCATGGTAGGTTCACCTAAGCGTCGTGAAATTGGTCACGGTCGTCTGGCGAAACGCGGCGTGCAGGCAGTGATGCCTAAAGGCGATGCGTTCCCATACACCGTACGCGTAGTGTCTGAAATCACAGAATCAAACGGCTCGTCTTCAATGGCATCTGTTTGCGGTGCTTCTCTGGCACTGATGGATGCAGGCGTACCAATCAAGGCTGCCGTAGCCGGTATCGCGATGGGCCTAGTTAAAGACGAAAACAACTTTGTTGTACTGTCAGATATCCTCGGCGATGAAGACCACCTCGGCGACATGGACTTCAAAGTAGCTGGTAGCCGTGAAGGGATCACCGCGCTGCAGATGGATATCAAAATCGAAGGTATCACCCGCGAAATCCTGCATGAAGCACTGAATCAGGCTAAAGGCGCGCGTCTGCACATCCTCAGCGTGATGGAACAGGCTATCAGTACGCCGCGTGGCGACATTTCTCAGTTTGCTCCACGCATCCACACCATCAAGATCAGCGTTGATAAGATCAAAGACGTGATTGGTAAAGGTGGCTCGGTTATCCGTGCGCTGACAGAAGAGACTGGCACTACCATTGAAATCGAAGATGACGGTACTGTGAAAATCGCAGCAACAGACGGCGATAAAGCGAAGTTCGCGATTCGTCGTATTGAAGAGATCACTGCAGAAATCGAAGTGGGCCGTATCTACAACGGTAAAGTGACCAGCATCGTTGACTTCGGTGCCTTCATCGCTATCGGTGGCGGTAAAGAAGGGCTGGTGCACATTTCTCAGATCGCTGACACGCGCGTTGAGAAAGTGACTGACTATCTGTCGATGGGTCAGGAAGTTCCAGTGAAAGTGCTGGAAGTTGACCGCCAGGGCCGTGTACGTTTGAGCATCAAAGAAGCCAGCGAGCAGACTAAGACTGAAGCAGCAGCTCCAGAAGCGCCAGCGGCAACGCCTGAAGCAGAATAAGCGCATCACCATTGAGTTCCCCGCGCCAGCCGGTGCGGGGAATTGTTTGAACGCGAGGGAGGGAAGGCCTTGTTCATGGCAGGCGGATGACAGGATGTGTATCCCAATGTTTGTTTTCAGGAGTGGGAAATGAAGCCATTTTTGCGCTGGTGTATTGTTGCGACAGCTTTAACGCTGGCAGGATGCAGCAACACCGATTGGCGTAAGAACGAAGTTTTGGCAGTCCCTTTGCAGCCTACGCTGCAACAGGAAGTCATTTCCGCTCGCATGGAACAAATACTTGCCAGTCGGTCATTGACCGATGATGAACGCGCACAGCTGTTATATGAGCGCGGAGTATTGTATGATAGTTTGGGTTTGAGAGCACTGGCGCGAAATGATTTTTCACAAGCACTATCTATCAGACCTGATATGCCTGAAGCATTCAATTACTTAGGCATTTATTTAACGCAGGCAGGCAATTTTGATGCTGCCTATGAAGCGTTCGATTCTGTACTTGAGCTTGATCCAACTTACAATTATGCGCGTTTAAATCGTGGTATCGCCCTATATTACGGCGGAAGATTTAAACTGGCGCAAGATGACATGCTGGCGTTTTATCAAGACGATCCTAACGATCCCTTCCGCAGCCTGTGGCTGTATCTTACAGAACGTGAGATCAACGCAGACCAGACTAAAGTGTCGCTGAAAAAACGTTACGACAAAGCGGTTAAGAACCAATGGGGATGGAATATTATCGAGTTCTACTTGGGTAACATCAGTGAAAAAACGCTGATGGAAAGACTCCAAGCAGACGCAACGGATAACACCTCGCTCGCTGAACATCTCAGTGAAACGGACTTCTATTTAGGTAAGTACTACCTAAATCTGGGGGAGAAAGACAACGCAGAAGCGTTGTTCAAGCTGACAGTAGCCAACAACGTACACAACTTTGTTGAGCATCGATATGCATTGTTGGAGCTGGCGCTACTCGGCCAGACACAAGACGATTTATCAGAATCTGACCAGCAATAGAATAGCTGACGAACTTTTATTGCCCAAATTCTCGAAAAGTCATCATCTTAGCGGATGAAGGTCTTTGGGTTCGTCGAAACCACTAATTTGAGCCGGTTCACACTTTTTGATGAAAATGACTGAAAATTTTCACGACGAGTTATGTAGACTGGCCGCCGCAATCTACGAGACACGTGTACTACATGACTGATATCCAAACTACTTTTGCTGACCTTGGCCTGAACGCCGACATCCTTGAATCACTGAACGGTATTGGCTACGTGAAGCCTTCCCCAATCCAGCTTGAGTGTATTCCTCATTTGTTGGCGGGCCGTGACGTGCTGGGTATGGCACAGACCGGTAGCGGAAAAACGGCGGCTTTCTCTCTGCCGCTGGTGCATAACATTGACCCAACTGTTAAAGCACCACAGATTCTGGTGCTGGCACCGACCCGCGAACTGGCGGTTCAGGTTGCTGAAGCCATGACCGAATTTGCCAAACACATGCGCGGCCTGAACGTGGTTGCCCTTTACGGCGGCCAGCGCTATGACGTGCAGCTGCGCGCACTGCGTCAGGGACCACAGGTTGTTGTGGGTACCCCTGGTCGTCTGCTTGACCACCTGAAACGCGGCACGTTAGATCTCTCTAACCTGCGCGGCCTAGTGCTGGACGAAGCTGATGAAATGCTGCGTATGGGCTTCATCGAAGATGTTGAAACCATCATGGCGCAGATCCCAGACGGTCATCAGACCGCGCTGTTCTCGGCTACCATGCCAGAAGCGATTCGTCGTATTACTAAACGCTTCATGAAAGATCCTCAGGAAGTGCGTATTAAGTCAAGCATGACGACGCGCCCGGACATCAGCCAGAGCTACTGGACTGCCTATGGACGTAAAACTGATGCACTGACTCGCTTCCTGGAAGCTGAAGATTTTGATGCTGCTATCATCTTCGTGCGTACTAAAAATGCCACGCTGGAAGTGGCCGAAGCGCTGGAGCGTAGCGGTTACAACAGTGCTGCACTGAACGGTGATATGAACCAGACACTGCGTGAGCAGACGCTGGAGCGTCTGAAAGATGGTCGTCTGGACATCCTGATCGCGACCGACGTTGCGGCACGTGGTCTGGACGTTGAACGTATCAGTCTGGTTGTGAACTACGATATCCCAATGGATGTCGAATCTTACGTGCACCGCATCGGCCGTACCGGTCGTGCTGGTCGTGCTGGTCGCGCGCTGCTGTTCGTTGAGAACCGTGAACGTCGTCTGCTGCGTAACATTGAACGCACCATGAAGCTGACTATTCCAGAAGTTGAGCTGCCTAACGCAGAACTACTGGGTGAGCGTCGTCTGGCTAAGTTCGCCGCTAAAGTTCAGCAGCAGCTGGAAAGCAGCGATCTGGAACAGTACCGCGCACTGCTGGCTAAAATGCGGCCGGAAGATGGGCTGGATATCGAAACGCTGGCCGCAGCACTGATGAAAATGGCTCAGGGCGAACGTCCACTGATCGTGCCTGCTGATGCGCCACAGCGTCCACGCAGCCAGTTCCGTGATCGTGACGAACGTCGTGAAGGCGCTCGTAGTGACCGTCCACGCCGTGAACGTCGTGACGTTGGCGATATGGAAGTTTACCGTATTGAAGTTGGTCGTGATGACGGTGTTGAAGTGCGTCATATCGTTGGTGCCATCGCTAACGAAGGCGACATCAGCAGCCGTTACATCGGTAACATCAAGCTGTTCGGTACGCACTCTACCATAGAGCTGCCGAAAGGCATGCCGGGCGATGTGCTGTCGCATTTCACCCGCACACGTATTCTGAACAAACCGATGAACATGCAACTGATTGGTGATGCGGTTCCACGCAACGGCGAACGTCGCCTAGGCGGCCCGGCACGCGGCCCACGTCGTGAAAACACTGGCGCAGCGCCAACTCGTCGTCGTGACGCATAACACTGACGCAAAATAAAAAACCAGCCTCCGGGCTGGTTTTTTTTATGCCTGCAGTCTGTGGTACCCGGCGAATATTCGTAGTGTCGAGGCATGCCTCGACCTCTACTTCTACAGCGAATTACGCGCCTGCATCGCCAGCTTGAAGGAATAGAACCGTGCTTAGCTATCCAAGATTTGGCCATTCACCATAATCTCATTCGTAAGTGTGCAGCGAGAACCGTATTGACAGGATGACCCGGAGATTATTCCCATAGGCGCTAACTTAATGTCCGGACCATCTGAA
>NZ_MAYS01000259.1 GCF_001756855.1 Candidatus Erwinia dacicola
AGTCTTTGAAAGATAAGACCTTTCAATAACACGAAAGGCTAACTCATCAATATCTTTGCAACAGTGCCGCAGTCACCAAAATAGGCTAGGATGCCCAACTGCCGCTAAAATCAAGGTATACTCCGTGTAGCTGAATCGGGACCGCTCGGCACCACAGCGGTTTTCCGATCTCCCCTTTGCCAAGAGACCATCTAACTGATTATGCCAGAACTCTACCGCTACAACCTGCCGACCAGAGCAGGCGACCAGCGCCAGCTGGGGCAATTAACCGGTGCAGCCTGTGCCGTTGAATGTGCCGAAATGGTTGAACGTCATCAAGGCCCGGTAGTATTGATTGCGCCGGATATGCAGAATGCACTGCGCCTGCAGGATGAAATTAAACAGTTTACCGACCAGCCGGTGATGGCGCTGGCAGACTGGGAAACGCTGCCTTTTGACAGTTTTTCGCCGCATCAGGAAATCATCTCCTCGCGACTCTCCACCCTGTATCAACTGCCGACGCTTGAGCGCGGCGTGCTAATCCTGCCGGTTAATACGCTGATGCAGCGCGTCTGCCCGCACAGCTTCCTGCACGACCATGCGCTGGTGATGCAGAAAGGGCAAAAGCTGTCGCGCGATAAGCTGCGTGTCCAGCTGGAACAGGCGGGCTATCGCAGCGTGGATCAGGTAATGGAACACGGTGAGTTTGCCACCCACGGCGCACTTCTTGACCTTTACCCGATGGGAAGCGACCGCCCTTACCGTATTGACTTTTTCGATGATGAAATCGACAGCCTGCGCCTATTTGACGTTGACAGCCAGCGCACTCAGGAAGAGGTCGCGGCGATTAACCTGCTGCCCGCGCATGAATTCCCGACCGATAAAGCCGCGATTGAGCTGTTCCGCACCCAGTGGAGCAAACATTTTGACGTGCGTCGTGAAGCCGAACATATCTATCAGCAGGTGAGTAAAGGCACCCTGCCCGCCGGGATTGAATACTGGCAGCCGCTGTTCTTCGAGCAGCCGTTGCAGCCGTTATTCAGCTATCTGCCTGCCAATACGCTGCTGATTGTTTCCGGCGACCTAGAAGCCAGCGCCGAACGTTTCTGGAAAGATGTCAACGCCCGCTATGAGAACCGCCGCGTCGATCCGATGCGTCCGCTGCCGCTGCCGCCAACCCTGTGGCTGCGCAGTGATGAACTGTTCGGCGCACTGAAGCAGTGGCCGCGCGTGCAGCTGAAAACCGAGCTGCTGGTCGATAAAGCCGCTAATACCAATCTGCATTATGAAACCCTGCCGGATCTGACGGTGCAGGCACAAGCAAAAGCACCGCTTGATGCGCTGCGCCGTTTTCTGGAGAGTTTCACCGGCCCGGTGGTGTTCTCGGTAGAGAGTGAAGGCCGCCGCGAAGCGCTGCAGGAGCTGCTGGCGCGCATCAAGCTAAAGCCCACGGCGATCCACTCACTGCCGGATGCGCAGGAGTCGGGTCACTACCTGCTGATCGGCGCTAGCGAACACGGCTTTATCGACGGCCTGCGCAACCGCGCGCTGATCTGCGAAAGCGATCTGTTGGGCGAGCGAGTTAGCCGTCGTCGCCAGGACAGCCGCTGCACCATCAACCCGGACGTGCTGATCCGCAACCTCGCGGAGCTGCATCCTGGCCAGCCGGTGGTGCATCTGGAGCACGGCGTCGGGCGCTATATCGGCCTGACCACGCTAGAAACCGGCGGTATCCAGGCCGAATATCTGATGCTGGTGTATGCCGGAGATGCCAAGCTGTATGTGCCGGTGTCGTCTCTGCGTCTGATCAGCCGCTACGCGGGTAGTGCCGAAGAGAACGCGCCGCTGCATAAGTTGGGCAGCGATGCCTGGTCACGCGCCCGCCAGAAAGCGGCAGAAAAAGTGCGCGATGTGGCCGCCGAACTGCTGGATATCTATGCCCAGCGTGCCGCCAAAACCGGCTTTGCCTTTAAACACGATCGGGAACAATATCAGCTGTTCTGCGAGAGCTTCCCGTTCGAAACCACCCCTGACCAAGCGCAGGCGATTAACGCCGTGCTGAGCGATATGTGTCAGCCGCTGGCGATGGACCGCTTGGTGTGCGGCGACGTGGGCTTTGGTAAAACCGAAGTGGCGATGCGTGCCGCCTTCCTCGCGGTGGAAAATCACAAGCAGGTGGCAGTGCTGGTGCCGACCACCTTGCTGGCCCAGCAGCATTACGATAACTTTCGCGACCGTTTCGCTAACTGGCCGGTGCGTATTGAGATGCTGTCTCGATTCCGCACCGCCAAAGAGCAGGCGCAGGTGCTGAGCGAGGCGCAGGACGGCAAGGTTAATATTCTGATCGGCACGCACAAGCTGTTGCAGAGTGAGATCAAATGGCGCGATCTCGGCCTGCTCATCGTCGATGAAGAGCACCGCTTCGGCGTACGACATAAAGAGCGCATCAAAGCTATGCGTGCCGACGTTGATATTCTGACGCTGACCGCCACGCCAATCCCGCGCACGCTGAATATGGCGATGAGTGGGATGCGCGATCTGTCGATTATTGCCACGCCACCGGCCCGCCGTCTGGCGATAAAAACCTTTGTGCGCCAGTATGATGAGCTGGTCGTGCGCGAGGCGATCCTGCGTGAAGTGCTGCGCGGGGGTCAGGTTTATTACCTCTACAACGACGTCGAAAATATCGAGAAGGCCGCACAGCGTCTCTCCGAACTGGTGCCTGAAGCGCGTATTGCTATCGGTCATGGTCAGATGCGTGAGCGCGAGCTGGAACGAGTAATGAACGATTTTCACCACCAGCGGTTTAACGTGCTGGTGTGTACCACCATCATCGAAACCGGTATCGATATCCCAACCGCTAATACCATTATCATCGAACGTGCCGATCACTTTGGTCTGGCGCAGCTTCACCAGCTACGTGGCCGCGTGGGCCGTTCTCACCATCAGGCCTACGCTTGGCTGTTGACTCCGCACCCGAAAGCGATGACCACCGATGCGCACAAACGCTTAGAGGCTCTCGCCTCACTGGAAGATTTGGGTGCGGGCTTCGCGCTGGCAACGCATGATCTGGAAATCCGCGGTGCCGGTGAGCTGCTGGGAGAAGGTCAGAGCGGCCAGGTGGAAACGATCGGCTTCTCGCTGTATATGGAGCTGCTGGAAAATGCCGTTGATGCGCTGAAGGATGGCCGTGAACCCTCGCTGGAGGATCTCACCAACAGCCAGACGGAGATCGAACTGCGCATGCCTGCGCTGCTGCCGGATGACTTTATCCCGGATGTTAACACCCGCCTCTCCTTCTATAAGCGGATTGCCAGCGCGCAGGAGTCCGGCAAGCTGGATGACCTCAAGGTTGAGCTGATCGACCGCTTCGGCCTGCTGCCGGATGCGGCACGTAACCTGCTGGACATCGCCGAGCTGCGTCTGGTGGCGAAGAAGCTGGGCGTGCGTAAGGTGGAAGCCAGCGAGAAAGGCGGCTTCGTTGAGTTCGCCGAGAAAAATAAGGTCGACCCTACTTGGTTGATTGGCCTGTTGCAGAAAGACCCGCTGCACTGGCGGCTGGACGGCCCAACACGCATTAAGTTTATGCGCGACCTCGGCGAGCGCCAAGTGCGTATGGGCTGGGTGCGGGAGTTTATGGATAAGATAGGCTTTGTTGAATAATAGGTAATCATGCTGTTTAATATACTAGTTTTGGACGAAGATGTTAGCCGCGAATTCAGATAATAAGTGCAACGCTCGGTCATGTAGATGGAGGGACGGTTAGCTACCGATAAGCTATCCTGCTCTTCCGACTAAAGATGAGCGAGTAACTATGAAATATCAGCAGTTAACCGAAGGATTACGATACCAGATAGCTCTGTTGTGTGAAGACAAAGTTAGTCAGGCCGAGATTGGTCGCCGGTTAGGCGTCTGTAAGTCAACAGTCTCGCGGGAACTGCGCCGTAATCGCTCTGTAGATGGCTACCAGCCTGCGGTAGCGCAGAAGCTCAGCACCAGCCGCCGCAAGGCTGCCGGCAAACGCAGGATGCATGAGGATACGGTCTTCTTTGTTGAGGCAGCGCTCAACTGGTTGTGGAGCCCTGAGCAAATCAGCGCCATTGGCGATATCATCGGCAGACCGGTTAGTCACGAATGGATTTACCAGCACGTGAGCGGCGATAAAGTCCAGGGCGGAAAGCTGTACAAGCTCCTCCGGCAGGGTAAACGCC
>NZ_MAYS01000260.1 GCF_001756855.1 Candidatus Erwinia dacicola
TACACCACGTCCTAAGACGCTACCTAGCGATAGAGCGTATTCTTGCTGACAGAGATACCGAATTCCAACTGCAGGCGTCCACTGGCGACAGGCTGACGGATAATGGTTCAGCGTATACCGCGCATGACACGCGGAGGTTCGCCAGAGAGCGGAATCTGGCGCCCTGTACAACAGCGGTGAGTAGCCCACAGAGTAATGGCATGGCCGAACGGTTCGTGAAAACGATGAAGGAAGACTATATCGCGTTCATGCCAAAACCGGAGGTGAGAACAGCCCTGCGAAACCTTGCACCAGCGTTCACGCATTACAATGAAAACCATCCGCACAGCGCGCGGGGATGTAACTCCCCGAGGGAATACTGGCGGGGAATACTGGCGGGGAATACTGGCGGCAGCAGGCATCGTTAACTTAAGATACAAAAGCTGTCCGGAGATGGCGGGTCAAGATCAGGGGTCACAGCCCCTGTGGGTCAGATATCTTGTTTACACTGGACCGATGTTTCAGGCCAGTTTTGGCAAGGAAGTCACGTTACTCTGCTGGCTCTTTACCCGACCATCCTGCGGCAGCGCCTGCAAATCACGTAGGTAGCTCTCACGCCAGTGCGTAATGTCATTGCTGCGCAGCACCGTCATCATGTCGTTGTAGCGCGAGATCCTTTCCGTACGTGACATGGTTATTGCTTGGTTGAGTGCCGCCGCGACATCATCGCGGTCATAAGGATTGACGATCAGCGCCGACTTCAGATCGTTGGCGGCACCAGCAAAACGCGACAGCACCAGCACGCCCGGGTCATCCGGATCCTGAGCGGCGACATACTCTTTCGCCACCAGATTCATGCCGTCACGCAGCGGCGTTACCAGCCCGATATCCGTCAGGCGGAAGATTTTCATCAGCAGGCGGCGGTCAAAGTGCTGATTGAGGTAGTAGAGCGGCGTCCAGCCCAGCGTGCCGTATTTACCATTGATGCGCCCCGCTTCAGTTTCCAGCATATGGCGGATATCCTGATAAGCCTGCACGTTGCCGCGCGAGGTGGGCGCAATCTGCGAGTACCGAATTTTGCCATGATGCTGCGGATAGTTCTCCAGCAGCGCCTCGTAGGCGAGAAAGCGCTCCAGCAACCCTTTCGAATAGTCGAGGCGCTCGCAGGCGATAATATTTTGCGCGTCACCCAGATCTTCCTTCATCGCCACCATTTTTGGCGGTAGCGGCCCTTCAGCCATCTCTTTGATGCTGTCAGGTTCGATACCGATCGGGTAAACCTCGGTGGTGAAGCGGTTGCCGAAGGCGCGATGCTGTTTGCCTTCGCTCTGCATCTGCGTCAGCAGTGAAACGCTCTCCAAGAACGCCAGACGGTCACTCTCCGTCTGGAAGCCCAGCAGATCGTATTCGCACATCATCTCCAGCAGGTCAGCGTGCGGCGGCAGCGCGTTGAAGATCTCCGGGGTCGGGAACGGTATATGCAGGAAGAAGCCGATGCGGTTATTGACGCCCAGCTTGCGCAGCTCGGCGGCAAACGGCAGCAGATGGTAATCGTGGATCCACAGAACATCGTCTTCTTTCAGCAGCGGCTGCAGGCGCTGTGCCAACTGCTTATTGACGCGGCAGTAACCATCCCAGGCTTCACGCTGGAAATTCACTAGGTCGAGACGGTAGTGGAAAGCAGGCCATAGCACCGCGTTGGAAAACTGCAGATAGTAGAGATCGTAATCATTCTGTTCTAGGCCGAAGGAGGCATAAGTGATGCCATCCTGCTCCAGCATATTCAGCTGCTCTTCATCTTCTCCAATTTCATTGATCTCACCGTTCCAGCCAAACCACATGCCTCCGGTGGTTTTCAGGGCATCAACAATGCCTACCGTCAGTCCTCCGGCACTGGCCTTACTGCCATCAGGAATGGCAATACGGTTAGATACGACTACTAAGCGACTCATAATTTAACTCCTCACCGACGTTGTTGCGTCTTGATCTAGTTTTATTCGGGTCTGTTCCAGCCAGCGGTAAACGGCATCAACATCAGCCAGACGTCCGCGCGCAGCGGTGGCTCCAGAGCCGACTTTAATTGAGATACCGCCCATGGCATTGACCACGTCAAAACCTGCTTCGTCAGTCAGATCATCCCCGATACACACCGGGATACGGCCGGCAAACGGAGGCTGTTGCATAAAATCGTTGATCGCGGCACCTTTGTTCACGCCCCGCGGCTTCAGCTCGACCACGCATTTTCCCGGCTGTTGTACCAGCTCGGGGAAACGCGCCACTAGCGAGTCGGCCAGCGCTTCAATCGCCTGCTGATACTGCGGTGCTTGGCGATAATGCAGAGCAAACGCCATACCTTTACTCTCCAGCCCGGTACCCGGCAGAGCGGCTATCGCCTGCTCCAGTTCACGGCTGAGGATCGTCACAGTACCCGGGTCGAGGGCAATGCCCGTAATTTTATTCTGGAGATTGCGCCGCTCTGCGCCATGCACGCCGACCAGCGGAAAACGCGCCGGGGCGACCAAGGCATCCAGTTCGCTTATCGGGCGGCCAGAAACCAGCGCCAGCGCAGCATCACAGCTTTGCGCCAGCTGCTGTAGGTCAGCCACCACCGCAGCAGGGATGGAAACTTCATCCGGGCGCGGTTTGATCGCCGTCAGTGTGCCATCCACGTCAAAGAAGAAGGCGTAGCGCGCTTCTGCCTTAATTGGGGGAACGAAATCTGCTTGTTTAGTCACACATTCCTCCTGATTAATGGTTCAGAAAGATGCTGTGCAATGAGGGTAACTGCGTGGTCTGACGGTGACGGCGTAGAGCAGTTGCCTGTCGTCTGACGTCGAGAGGGACCGTGGTTTTCTTACCGCGTCGACCCTCAGTGCGGACAACATCAGCGTTAAGTATAGAAGAGTTTCCAGATCCTGCCAGAAAATCAGACAGTAACCGCTTTTTGTCATAGGGCGTTGACGTCAATCCCTCGCCAGTGTCCGGCTTCTTCCGGCCCAACATTGCTTGCGGAGTAGTGCTACTGGCGAGATCCACCTCATATGACGTCAGCCGTTTGCCGCTGTTTAACGACCAGAAAATGCAGACTTTAGGCTGCAGCAGCGAGTGTTCATTAATAGGAATTAAAACCTCAAAACGAACATAAATCTAACCGCAATATCTATCGACTGGCCTGAACTGGCGGGGTTTTCTGGTTTTACTCCCACCAATCAATAACGCTATTTTCATCGCTGACACTAATTTGCTGTCTATTTTTTAGGGGCTGTCCTAGATAACTAAGATCATCTAGGATAGTGCCATGAGAAAAAGCAGACTCAGTCAGTACAAACAGGAACGGTTACTTGAACAGTTTATTGCAGGCTCCACAGCCCGTATTGCCGCAGAGCTGGTTGGTGTCCACAGGAACACTGCTGCATACTATTTTCACCGCCTCAGAGTGCTGATAGCCGAGCACGTAGATAGGCACTCCTGGTTTGATGGCGAGATTGAACTGGACGAAAGTTATTTTGGTGGTCGTCGTAAAGGTCAGCGTGGCAGAGGTGCTGCCGGAAAAGTGCCTGTTTTCGGGCTTCTCAAGCGTGGTGGTAAGGTGTATACCAAGGTCATACCCGATGCCAAATCACGCACATTACTGCCGATAATAGAGTCAAAAATTTACCCTGACAGCATCGTCTATACCGATAATTTTGCCAGTTATGATGTACTGGATGTGA
>NZ_MAYS01000261.1 GCF_001756855.1 Candidatus Erwinia dacicola
GTTCTACAGTGCGGGAGAACTGCTGCAGGAGCTGCAAAAAGCCCGGTCGCTGCTGAGACTTAACGAAGTGTTGCTGAAGTTGGATCGCTACCGGGTGATAGTGATAGTATGACCTGGGTTATGTCAAACGTGACAATGCTGAAACCGGGGTATTGTTCGAACTTATCGCGCACCGGTACGAAAGAGGCAGTCTGATCATCACCAGCAACCATCCGTTCAGCACATGGGGAAGCATCTTCGTGGAAGAGACGATGGCGGTAGCAGCGGCGGATCGGTTGATCCATCACGGTTATATCTTCGAGTTAAAAGGAGAAAGTTACAGAAAGAAAACATCAAAAGCGATAACGCAGCAGTCAACTAAGCAAGAATCCTAAGGCGGCCAGGATAGTTGACGCGTACCGGCAAAAGTAATTGACGCCTAATATCAGGTGGCTTAGATACCATAACCAACTGAAATTCATCTACTTCACACACCAAGAAATATATAAAAATGCGCCTGCTGGCGCGTTTTTTATTGACAGAAGGAAATTGCAGCGGTTACTTTAACCTTTCAAGATATGGTGGATACCCCAATGAAATCAGTTCCGTTTTTCTTCGCATTCTTTTTTACCTTCCCCTAACTGGGAGGCAATTCGTCGTGTGAGAATGAATGCGAAGACGAATAATAAAGCCTCCCAACCGGGAGGTTTTTTTTTGGCGAAATATGGATAGGTAGCACATATGAACTCCGAAAACCCTTTGCTTGCTCTGTGCGATAAGATCAGCGCACTGGACGAACAACTGCTGACGCTGCTGGCACAGCGCCACGCGCTGGCGGTAGAAGTTGCCGAGGCCAAAATGGCTACGCACCGCCCCATCCATGACATCGACCGCGAGCGCGACCTGCTCGAACATCTAGTCAGCCTAGGTAAAAGCCACAAGCTGGATGCTCATTACATTACGCGCCTGTTCCAGCAAATCATTGAAGACTCCGTGCTGACCCAGCAGGCGCTGCTGCAAAAACAGCCAAATAATACTAACCCGCATTCGGCATGCATCGCCTTCCTTGGGCCAAAAGGTTCATATTCCCACCTAGCGTCGCGCCACTATGCCGCCCGCCATTTCGACAGCTTTATTGAGAGCGGCTGCCTGAAGTTCCACGATATCTTTAACCAAGTCGAAATCGACCAAGCAGATTACGCGGTGCTGCCGGTGGAGAATACGACCTCGGGTTCCATTACCGACGTGTACGATCTTCTGCAGCAGACCAGCCTGTCAATCGTGGGTGAAATTACTCTCCCTATCGACCACTGCGTGCTGGTCTCCGGCAATGCTACGCTGCAGGGAATCGAAACGGTTTACAGCCATCCGCAGCCATTCCAGCAGTGCAGCCAGTTTATTAACCGCTATCTGCACTGGAAAATCGAATACACCGAGAGCACCGCTGCCGCGATGGAAAAAGTAGCCGCAATGAACTCGCCAAAAGTCGCCGCTCTGGGCAGTGAAGCCGGTGGCAATATTTACAGCCTGCAGGTACTGGAGCGTAATCTGGCTAACCAGCGCCAGAACATCACCCGTTTTATCGTTCTGGCGCGCAAACCGATTGAAGTGTCGCTCCAGATCCCAGCCAAAACCACGCTGATTATGACCACTGGCCAACAGGCGGGTGCGTTGGTTGAAGCCCTTCTAGTGCTGCGCAAGCACAATCTGACGATGAGCAAGCTGGAGTCGCGTCCAATCAATGGCAACCCATGGCAGGAGATGTTTTACATCGATTTCCAGGGCAACCTGCGCAATGACGACGTGCAGGAAGCGCTGCGCGAGCTGGCTCCGATCACCCGCTCGCTGAAAGTCCTTGGCTGCTATCCGGGCGAGAACGTGGTTGCCGTCGACCCGCAGTAAACAGGCATCCGCCAGCCCGACGACGGCTGGTGGGTCCCCTCTTATCACCGAGAATTATTTAACCTGTTGCGTCTATCGCTATATCATTAGATATACAACGACTAACAGGCATTCATTATGATCCCGCGATCCCGGCTTTTTGCTGTCGCTTTTTTCACCGTTCTGCTCCCCTTTTCCGCACCGGCTGCGCACTAGGCTGTGTCCCTTAATTGCATAACCTTTTGTAAAACAGT
>NZ_MAYS01000262.1 GCF_001756855.1 Candidatus Erwinia dacicola
CGGGCTGTAGCTCACCTGACGCTGTCTGAGCGCGAGGAAATACGAGCCGGTTTGTCAGCCAAAATGAGCATTCGTGCGATAGCTACTGCGCTGAATCATAGTCCTTCGACGATCTTACGTGATGTTCAGCGTAATCGAGGCTGGCGCTATTACAAAGCTGTTGATGCTAATAACCGGGCTAGCAGGATGGCGAAAAGACCAAAACCGTGCTTACTGGATCAGAATTTACCGTTGAGATAGCTTGTCCTAGAAAAGCTGGAGATGAAGTGGTCTCCAGAGCAAATATCAGGATGGTTAAGGCGAATGAAGCCGCGTCAAAAAACACTGCGAATATCACCTGAGACAATTTATAAAACGCTGTACTTTCGTAGCCGTGAAGCGCTACACCAGCTGAATGTACAGCATCTGCGCCGGTCGCATAGCCTTCGTCATGGCAGACGCCATACCCGCAAAGGTAAAAGAGGTACGATCAACATAGTGTGAACGGAACGCCAATTCACGAACGCTTCCAGCATATCGATAACAGACGCTCTCCGGGGCACTTGGAAGGCGATTTAGTATCAGGCACAAAAAACTCGCATATAGCCACACTTGTAGACCGAAAATCACGTTATACGATCATTCTTAGACTAAGAGGCAAAGATTCTTTACTCAGTAAATCAGGCTCTTACTGACAAATTCGACAATACTTTTCCAAAAAGACATGCCTTGCCCAATATACTCAACATGAGCTGGATCAGGTTGCAGCTCAGCTAAACAACAGACCAAGAAACATACTGAAGCTCAAAACACCGAAAGAGATAATTGAAAGGGGTGTTGCGTTGACAGATTGAATCTATAACTCTTAATGTCGGACTCACCCAACGGTTCACGGTAGTCAGCGGACTGAGAGCGCGATACCGGGTCGCTGCGTTGTGTCAGACTTTTGAAGTCCATCGCAGCAGCTACAGGCACTGGCAAACTTCAGCGAATGAGCCCGACGGCGGGCATGTAACCAAGCGCAGCCAGGTCATGGAAGCTCTGTACACGACGTGTATCTGCCAGTGAAATTGCCAGAAATATCGGTATCAGTCGCACGGTATTGTATAAATGGAAAGATGAAATTATAGGCAACGGGGCTTACTAGGTCATGCACAAACACAAGGTGCCTTCCCCTGAGGAGGAGCGCGATGCGCTGTGGGAAGAAATTGCCCGATTTAATCAGGAAATACAGCGTCAGCAGATGGAGCTGGATACCCTGAAAAAAGCGAAGGAAATCATAAGAAAAGACCCGGGCATCAGCGTCAACACTCTGACAAACAGGGAAAAAACAAAGATCGTTGATGCCCTGAGAGAAACGTATCCTCTGGCAGAACTGCTGAGTGTCTTGACGCTTGCACGTAGCAGCTATTTTTATCACCGGGCGGCTCTGCGTGCGGGAGATAAATACGTGACCGTTCACACCACAATGGCAGAGGTCTTTAACGGTAATTACGGTTGTTATGGCTATCGTTGCCTGCATGCGATGCTCAGGCAGGAAGGTCTGCGGCTCTGTGGAAAGGTGGTGCGCAGGCTGATGGCGGAAGAGCAGCCTGTTGTCAGTCGTTCCCGTCGCCAGCGCTACAAAGCCCCGCGCCCGACAATCTACTCGCCAGAGATTTTAAAGCGGCGCAGCCTAATCAAAAATGGCTGACGGATATCACGAAGTTCCAGCTTCTGGCCGGTAAAGTGTGGTTGTCGCCAGTGGCGGACTGCTTCGATGGCAAAGTGGTGAGCTGGTCGCTCAGTACACGCCCAGATGCAGAACTGGTCAATACGATGCTAGAAAGCGCGATCGGCACGTTAAACGTAGACGACTGTCCGATCATCCACAGTGACAGAAGCGGGCATTACCGCTAGCCGGGCTGGCTGGCGCGGGTGAATGCGGCAGATCTTATCCGCTCGATGTCCCGCAAGGGGTGTCCACTGTAGTGGTCAACTAATACTGGCCACAGCATTAGACTGTAAGTAGTACAGCCGCTCAGATTCGTTGGGCGTCAGACCGCCGTTATACTAGTGGGGCCTGATAGCGCTGTAATATCCCGTTATATAGCGGATTATCGCGCCCTGGGCTTCGCTGAAGCTGTTATAGCCCTTCGTCGGCACCCATTCGGTCTTCAGGCTCCGGAAGAACCGCTCCATAGGGGCGTTATCCCAGCAGTTTCCCCGTCGACTCATACTCTGCTTTATCCTACAGCGCCACAGCGCCTGCCGAT
>NZ_MAYS01000263.1 GCF_001756855.1 Candidatus Erwinia dacicola
TCACTGGTCGCCAGTGAGTTACGAAGCTTAGCCACGTTAGACTTCGGTACCATAATGTAGTGAGGACCATTAGGGGCCGTTTTTCCACGCGTGTAGCCAGAGTTAAACGTCTTCATCTTGCTTAGCGACATGCCAGCCATTTCGGCTGCCTGTGTCAGTTCAATCTGCTGACCCACTTCTACGCGTGCCAAGGCACGAGATTCGTTGGGTGCCGGCAGACGTATGCCATAACGCTTACTGTTCTTGAGCAGTTGCCCCAGAGCTAGCATTTTTGGCACATAGACCGTCGTTTCTTTTGGCAGCGCTAAAGACCAGAAATTCGTCGGTCGTCCACGGGCTTTATTGGCTTTGATCGCTTTCAACACGTGTCCTTCACCGCTGTTATAGGCAGCAACCGTCAGTAACCAGTCACCGTCAAACATACTGTTAAGGCGCTGCATTATATCTAGGGCAACTTTGGTCGATGCCACAACATCGCGTCGTCCGTCATACCACTGGGTCTGCTTAAGACCATAAATTTTACCCGTCTGCGGCACGATCTGCCAGATGCCAGCGGCATTCGCAGATGATGTTGCATGAGGGTCAAAAGCGCTCTCCACTATGGGTAGTAGTACCAGTTCCATCGGCATTTTGCGTTGCTTAATTTGCTCGACAATCCAGTACATATACGGCTCTGCCCGTAATGTTACATCGTGGAGATAGCTCTTGTTCTTCAGATATTTTTGTTTTTGTTCGCGTATCCGGTAATTATCCGGAACTTTCATCTTCAGCTCGTCGCTAATGAAATTCCACAGATTTCTGTCCTGCGCAAGCGATGTTCCATCATTCTGCCAGCGCGGCGACAACATATTGTCTGAGTACTGTCCATTTTCACCTTGACCTGCCGAAGACAAACTCTGTGCATGCTGTTCTGGGATGTTAGCATCATGCCTTGATGTTTGGCACCCTAGCAGCAAGACCGGGGCGAGTAATATCGCTTTAGCCTTCATGTGTGTCATTGGTTCCGCTTAAAAGACGAACAATAATACGTGGTCGCTCCCCTCAGCACAACCTAAATTATCAAAAACGGTCTTTCTTCTCGCGTAGAGCCGCAAATACCTGCTACTCATGTTGAGGAGTCGTTTCTAATCCAATAGTGCGTTGTAATTCAATATCTTGCGTTCATGGTTAAGAGATTGAATCG
>NZ_MAYS01000264.1 GCF_001756855.1 Candidatus Erwinia dacicola
TCGAACTTGAATCCGCCAGCGGCCGACGATATCTCCTACTGCGTGGCAGACTTGGAAGATGCCGTGGAGAAAAAATCTTCAGCGTTGAACACCTGTATGAACATCTGTTCCAGCTGTGACCGAATCATTAGCATGGCGATCTGTTTATCACAGTGGTGACCACCGCACTGGAGAAGTCTCGCAGCTGACAGACCAACCGCAGTAGTGAGGATCAGTTTTTTATGTATCTGTGCATCAATACTGTTGTGGAGTTAGTGCCGTACGCCGCCAGCCATTTTATCGAACATCTGCCCGCGGTCTTTCACGGCAATTTCAACTAGGCGCTGCTGGAAGATGACAACCCTCACAGCCTGCTGCTGGATATTTACCGCCCGCTGCTGCGGTTAACGCACGAAGAATTTAGCGAGTTGAATGAGAAGGATTATCTGAAAGAGTATCAGATTGAAACGCGGCTGTTTCACAAACTATCAACGCGTTTTCACTTCGCCTACAGTGAAGCCGTGGAAAAACTCGATAAAACGCCAAACAATATTATTATCGCGTGCGCCTGTTGCAGGATTACATCAGCGGGATGACCGATCTGTACGCCTAAGATGAGTGTCGACGTCTGATGACCATGGAATAAGCTGCGCTGAGTTTTGTAAAGGGAGCCAATACTTCTTTACCTTTCCGTAATATTTAAACATGAACTTAGCGCTAAAAAGTTAATCTCATCATAACAACCACAGCAATGGTTATTTAACTGAATACTTGAGAACCAATCTAATGAAAAAAACTACGTTAGTATTGAGTGCCCTTGCCATGAGCATTGGGCTGGCAATCAGCCCGTTATCTGCCAGCGCTGCTGAAACCGCTTCATCTTCTACGTCTACTCGGCAGTTGCCTAGCCTAGCACCGATGCTGGAAAAAGTGATGCCGTCGGTGGTAAGTATCAATGTAGAAGGCAGCACCACGGTGCGCATGCAGCATATGCCGCAGCAGTTCCAGCAGTTCTTTGGCGACAATTCGCCATTCTGCCAAGACGGTTCACCATTCCAGTCCTCACCCATGTGTCAGGGCGGCGGGGCGGAAGGCAACGGCGGAGCAGATACCCAGCAGCAGAAATTTAAAGCGCTTGGCTCTGGCGTGGTGATTGATAACGCTAAAGGCTATGTGGTCACCAATAACCACGTGGTGGATAACGCCACCAAAATTCAGGTGCAGCTGAGCGACGGGCGTAAATTTAACGCAAAAGTGATTGGTAAAGATCCGCGTTCCGATATCGCGCTGATTCAGCTGAAAGATGCCAAAGGTCTTACCGCGATTAAAATTGCCGACTCCGATGCGCTGCGCGTGGGTGACTATACCGTGGCGATCGGTAACCCGTACGGCCTAGGTGAAACGGTCACCTCGGGAATCGTCTCTGCACTCGGCCGCAGCGGCCTGAATGTGGAAAACTACGAAAACTTTATCCAGACCGATGCGGCGATCAACCGTGGTAACTCCGGCGGTGCGCTGGTCAACCTGAACGGTGAGCTGATCGGGATTAACACTGCGATCCTAGCGCCGGATGGCGGCAACATCGGTATCGGCTTTGCTATCCCAAGTAATATGGTGAAAAACCTGACCCGTCAGATGGTCGAGTATGGCCAAGTGAAACGCGGCGAGCTGGGGATTATGGGTACCGAGCTGAACTCTGAGCTGGCGAAAGCGATGAAAGTCGACGCACAGCGCGGTGCATTTGTCAGCCAGGTGCTGCCTAAATCCTCCGCTGCGGAAGCGGGCATTAAAGCCGGGGACGTGATCGTTTCCCTCAACAACAAGCCAATTTCTAGCTTTGCGGCGCTGCGTGCTGAAGTCGGTTCGCTGCCGGTTGGTACTAAAATGGAGCTGGGCCTGATCCGAGACGGTAAGCCGATGAATGTGAACGTGGCGTTGCAGCAGAGCACCGCAGCCAAAGTGGATTCCGGCACTATCTACACCGGTATTGAAGGCGCTAATCTGAGCAACTACGATGCAAAGGGAACCAAAGGAGTGAAGGTAGATAGCGTGAAGGCCGGTTCTGCGGCGGCGCGCATCGGATTGAAGAAAGACGATGTAATCCTTGGTGTTAACCAGCAGGCGATTGCTAATCTGGGTGAGCTGCGCAAAATCCTTGATACCAAGCCATCGGTACTGGCGCTGAATATTCAGCGTGGCGACAGCAGTATTTACCTGCTGATGCAGTAAATAATAGTAACAAGGGCCGATCGGAAAAGACGATCGGACCCTTACTCAGATTATAAATATGAAAAAGGGGTGACCGAAAAGAGCCTGTACACGAGATTGTGTAATAGGCTCTGGCTAATGAATTGGCCAAAAATCTCAAAACCCCAGAGGATCTCAATCAGTTCGATCGGCTGCTGAAAAAAGTTAGTGTAGAAGCCGTCCTCAATGCCGAAATGACTCACCATCTCGGGTACGATAAAAATCAGCCTAGGACCAGTAGCAATGCCCGTAATGATTACTCGACAAAGACGGTAGCCAGCAGTGGTGGCCCACTGGAACTGCAAACTCCACGCGATCGTGACGGTACTTTCGAACCGCAAATGGTGAAGAAAAATCAGACCCGTATTGCCGAGATGGACAACCAGATCCTGTCGCTGTATGCTAAAGGCATGACCCCCGGGAAATCGCCGCCGCGTTCAAGGAACTGTACGATGCGGATGTCTCTCCGGCACTGGTCTCGAAGGTGACGGATGCGGTGATGGAGCAGGTCGTGGAGTGGCAGAATCGCCCTCTGGATGCCATCTACCCTATTGTTTATCTGGACTGTATTGTCCTGAAGGTACGTCAGGATAGCCGCGTCATCAATAAGTCGGTGTTTTTGGCGCTGGGCATAAACATCGAAGGCCATAAAGAACTGCTGGGCATGTGACTCGCGGAAAACGAAGATGCGAAGTTTTGGCTGAACGTTCTGACTGAGCTGAAAACCGCGGCCTGAATGATATCCTGATCGCCTGTGTAGCAGAAAACCGTTAAGCACCACCGTTTGGCGACCGTCATCGAGACGGAGGTCAGCAAACCGGACAAGCATCACAGCCAGTTCAGCCTCAACCTTACTGGCGATCAACCGCTGTG
>NZ_MAYS01000265.1 GCF_001756855.1 Candidatus Erwinia dacicola
AAATTCCACGGTTGATCAACACAGATAAAGCCCCGACGTATGGGCGGGCGCTGGCATTGCTGAAGCGGGAAGGTAAATGTCCGCAGCATGTGCATCACCGGCAGATACAGTACCGGAATAATATAATTGAGTGCGATCATGGCAAACTGAAACGGATAATCAACGCCACGCTGGGCTTCAAATCAATGAAGACGGCTTACGCCACAATCAAAGGCATTGAAGTGATGCGGGCGCTACGGAAAGGTCAGGCAGAATCATTTTATTTGGGGCATCCCCTAGGCGAGATGCGTCTGGTGAGCAGAGTCTTTGAAAGATAAGACCTTTCAATAACACGAAAGGCTAACTCATCAATATCTTTGCAACAGTGCCCTGAAGCGTGAGAAGGTGGTGAAATGGCTGGATCGCACGACCGGCGGGGTGTTTCTGCTGTTTGCCGCGAAGCTGGCGCTGAGCCGCCGCCCGGAATAGTGCAAAGGGCTGACCGGAAAAGAGGGGCGGCCCCTACAGGCTTTTGCTTACAGCGCCCAGATATGGTCGATAATCAGCTGCACGGTACGGTTACCGCGAAACTTATTAACATCAAGCTTGTACGCCAGCTCAACCTGTCTGATGGTCGGAGCCGGCCACAGGGCGGTATCGACATTAAAGGCGATACCGTCCAGCAGCGGGCCGCCGCCAAGCGGTTCAATCATCACTTTCAGATGACGCTCGCCCACCAGCCGCTGCCGTAACAGCTTGAACTTACCGTCAAAGGTTGGCTCCGGGAAGCCCTGCCCCCATGGACCGGCTTCGCGCAGCAGCTCCGCCGTCGGTAACGTCAGCTCCTGCGCCATCAGTTCACCGTCGGACCAGACTACGCCCTGAAGAGACTCGGCATCTAGCCACTCGCCAACCAGCTCAGCAAAGCGCTGGCGGAACTCGTCGAACTTACACTCCTCCAGCGATAAACCCGCCGCCATCGCGTGGCCGCCAAACTTAATAATCAGCCCGGGGTTCAGCGTATGAAGCCGCTCCAGCGCATCCCGCATATGCAGCCCGGCAATGGAGCGGCCAGAACCTTTCAGAGTGCCGTCCCCCGCCGGAGCAAAGGCGATCACCGGACGGTAGAAGCGCTCCTTCAGGCGCGAGGCCAGAATGCCGACCACGCCCTGATGCCACTCGGGATGATACATGGCGATGCCGCGCGGCAGCGCGTCATCGCTGCTTTCGAGGCGATCGCACAGCGCCCGCGCTTCCGACTGCATCCCCTGCTCGATCTCTTTACGCGTCTGGTTTAACGCATCCAGCTCGCTGGCCAGCATACGCGCCTGACCGAGATCTTCACTCAGCAACAGCGCCACGCCAACCGACATATCGTCCAGACGGCCTGCAGCATTTAAGCGCGGCCCAAGCGCGAAGCCTAAGTCGCTGGCGACCAGCTGACGGGCATCGCGATTGGCGATCTCCAGCAGCGCGCGGATACCCGGGCGGCATTTCCCGGCGCGAATACGGCTCAGCCCCTGCCACACTAGGATGCGGTTGTTAGCATCCAGCGGCACCACGTCGGCGACCGTACCCAGCGCCACCAGATCCAGCAGTTTCGCCAAGTTTGGCAGAGTGGTCACGCCGCTGTCGCGCAGCTGCGATCGCAACGCCAGCATCAGGTAAAACGCCACGCCCACGCCCGCCAGCGCCCGTGAGGGGAACTGGCAGGCGTTGAGGTTGGGGTTAACGATAGCGTTAGCCTCAGGCAGCGAGTCGCCCGGCAGGTGGTGATCGGTCACGACCACCAGGATCCCTTTCTCGTGCGCCAGCGCTACACCCGCATGAGAGGAGATGCCGTTATCGACCGTGACAATCAGCTGCGCGCCGCGTGCTGCAGCCTGCTCAACCACTTCCGGGCTGATGCCATAGCCATCATCAAAACGGTTCGGCACTAGGTATTTAATGTTGCTGCCGCCCATGCTGCGCAGCGCCAGCACCGTTAATGCGGTACTGGTGGCGCCGTCGGCGTCGAAATCGCCAACGATCATGATGCACAGGTTATCCTCCAGCGCGCGCTGCAGGATCTCAACTGCCTGCTGAATACCGCTCAGCGACTGGAAGGGATGCAGGTTTTTCGCACCGCGCTCCAGCTCGGCAGCTGCGGTAACACCGCGTTGAGCGTAGAGACGACGTAACAGCGGGTGTAGTTCACTAGGAAGTGCAGCAGCCTCTGTCGCTTCGCGGCGACGGAGTTCAGTTTTACTGTTCACGAAAATCAGCCGCCGTTTTTCTGGCTGTCGAGAAATTTCTTCAAATCCTGCGGCTCCTGATAGCCTGGGATCATGGTGCCATTTTCCAGTAGCATGGCAGGAGTGCCCTGAATGCCGAACAGCACGCCTAGTTTGTACTGCTGACCAATATCGATTTTACAATCGGCAGGTGTGACCGTTTTGCCCTTCATCGCGGCGCTGAATGCTTTGCGCGGGTCAGCGCTACACCAGACGGACTTCATCTCTTTGGCTACCTGACCATTCATCCCTTCACGCGGGAAGGTTAGGTAGCGCACGGTAATACCCAGCGCATTGTAGTCCGCCATCTGCTCGTGCAGCTTGCGGCAGTAGCCACAGCTGATATCGGTAAATGCCGTAATCACATGCTGCTCTTTTGCAGCTTTGTACATGATCATCTCGCTGCTCAACGCATCGACTTTTTTCTGCAGCAGCTGATTGGTCACGTTGACCGGCTGACCGCCGCTGACGTCGTACAGCGGGCCCTGCAGGAAGTGTTTGCCGTCTTCTGTGACGTACAGCACACCGCTCTCATTCAGCACGGTTTTGATGCCCGGCAGCGGCGAAGGCTGGATCTCGGTCTGCTGTAAGCCCAGTCTGGTCAGCGACTGTTTAATGGCGGCATCATCGGAGTGGGCCAGTCCGCTGACCGAAGCGATGAAAAGAGAAAGTAACAGGTAATGCTTCTTCATTTGATGTCCTTATGTACTCTGAAATCAGGCACGCGGGTGATGCTGCTGATGCAGCTGGCGCAGGCACTCGGTCGCCACGTGCGTATAAATCTGGGTAGTGGATAAATCGCTGTGGCCTAACAGCATCTGCACCACGCGTAAATCAGCGCCGTGGTTAAGCAGATGCGTGGCAAATGCATGCCTCAGCACGTGCGGTGACAGTTTTTCGCTGTCGATGCCCGCCAGTGTGGCGTAATGTTTGATGCGATACCAGAAGGTTTGTCGGGTCATTTGTTGCGCGCGGTTACTGGGAAAAAGCACGTCCAGCGTCTGGTCGTTGAGCAGCCACGGGCACCTGTACTCGATAAACTGCTCGATCCAGTGCACCGCTTCTTCGCCCATCGACACCAGCCGCTCCTTGTTGCCTTTACCGATCACGCGCACCACGCCCTGGCGCAGGCTGACATCGCTGAGCGTTAAGCCCACCAATTCGGTGACGCGCAGCCTGGTAGCGTACAGCAGTTCCAGCATCGCTTTATCGCGCAGCTCAATCGGCTGGTCAAGGCATGGCGACTGCAGCAGGCGTTCAACTTGGGCTTCCGACAGATCCTTAGGCAGGCGTTGAGGCAGTTTGGGCGAGGAGAGCAGCGCGCTGGGATCGTCCTCACGCAGCTTCTCGCGGTAGAGATACTTGAACAGGCGGCGCATGGCGCTCAGCAGACGGGTAGAGCTGGGAGCTTTGTAACCGCCTTCCAGCCGCTCGGCGAGAAACCCCTGCAGGCTGACGGCATCCACGCTCAGTAATGAGTACTGTTGATGCTCCAGCCAGCCGCACAGCGAACGCAGGTCAAGACGATAAGAGGCAACAGTATTCTGCGCCAGATTGCGCTCGATCCACAGGGCATCAAGAAATTGCTCAATCAGATCGTTATCCTGCACCTTATCCTCTCTTTTAATGACACGGCGTGGCTGTCAGTGCGCTGCCATAAATTACTTTCCAAAATATCAGCATGATACGTCATCACTCACGCTGAGTGAACCACGTCCATTATGCCTTATTCATGGCCGTTTCTGATATAATCGCCACCAGACTTTAGGAAAAATGAGTTCCACTACCATGAATATCGGTCTGTTTTACGGCTCCAGCACCTGTTATACCGAAATGGCCGCTGAGAAAATCCGCGACTTTATCGGCGAAGATCTCGTTACGCTGCACAATCTTAAAGAGGATTCCCCGGCGCTGATGGAGCAGTACGATCTGCTGATCCTCGGCATTCCCACCTGGGATTTTGGCGAGTTGCAGGAGGACTGGGAAGCGATCTGGACCGATCTGCCAACGCTAAATCTGCAGGACAAAGTGGTGGCGCTGTACGGCATTGGCGATCAGGGGGAGTACAGCGAATGGTTCCTCGATGCGCTGGGCATGCTGCATGAAGTACTGGCCCAGTCCGGCGTCAAGTTTGTCGGCTACTGGCCGCTGGCAGGCTACGAATTTACCAGTACCAAACCGCTCACCGCGGATGGTCAGAAATTTGTCGGGCTGGCGCTGGATGATATCACCCAGTTTGAGCAGACCGATGAGCGCATTGCGCAGTGGTGCGAGCAGATCCTGACCGAGATGGCAGAGATGCTGTAACCAGAAAAAGGGCGATGGGTAAAACAGTGATAGGCTCTGGCTAATGAACTGGCCAAAAATCTCAAAACCCCAGAGGATCTCAATCAGTTCGATCGGCTGCTGAAAAAAGTTAGTGTGGAAGCCGCCCTCAATGCCGAAATGACTCACCATCTCGGCTACGATAAAAACCAGCCTAGGACCAGTAGCAATGCCCGTAATGGTTACTCGACAAAGATGGTAGCCAGCAGTGGTGGCCCACTGGAACTGCAAACTCCACGCGATCGTGACGGTACCTTCGAACCGCAAATGGTGAAGAAAAATCAGACCCGTATTACCGGGATGGACAACCTCCTGTCGCTGATCACTGTTCATTTTGCCAGTAATGGTGTCTACCTGACCGGAATTGCTGTTCACGTCTCTAGAATCATTCTTAACGCATTGATTTTTAGGCACTATTGCAAAGATCTG
>NZ_MAYS01000266.1 GCF_001756855.1 Candidatus Erwinia dacicola
GAAAAGTGCCCATGCTACCTTGACGGACTCAACCTTATCTGCTATGACCTTTGGGTCAATACTTCTGTCCAAACTCTCCCTAAGATCTGCCACTTTGTTCCTAGTATCTCGCAGGAAGATGGCCGGGTGTTTGCCGATACCTATGCGGCGTTGCTTACCCAACCATCTATATCGGTACTGAAAGTTGATAATGCCGCGAGGGGTGATCCCGACTCCCAGCCCGTCTGAATCAATTATTTCAGGTGTGCCGGAATATGCTTTACCATAATAGATGGAGCTTAGCTTTGTTTCGCTGATAGCCATAATCATATTTTGTACTCATCTAATTTTAGTTTTATGTACTCATTGTGTACTCGATGTGCCATTTACTACCTGATACATCAACAAGCACTGTTGTAGAATCAGTAGAATAAACGATTTAATAGTATTTTTATCACTAAAAACATAGAGATAGACAAAAAACCATGGACAACAAATTACAGTGAAAGACACGTCGATACAGCCAACTTTTCTCTTCCACGATTACGAAACCTTCGGTAAAAGTCCGTCGCTGGACCGCCCTGCTCAGTTTGCCGGCATCCGTACCGATATGGACTTCAACATCATCGGGGAGCCGGAGGTGTTTTACTGCCAGCCTGCGGATGGCTATCTGCCGCAGCCGGAAGCGGTGATGATTACCGGGATTACCCCGCAGATTGCCCGTGCCCGTGGGGTGCCGGAAGTGGAGTTCACCCGCCGCATTCATCAGCTGTTCAGCGAACCGAATACCTGCATAGTGGGTTATAACAACGTGCGTTTTGACGACGAAGTCAGCCGTAACCTGTTTTATCGCAACTTTTACGACCCCTACGCGTGGAGCTGGCAGCACGGTAACAGCCGCTGGGATCTACTGGACGTGATGCGCGCCTGCTACGCCCTACGCCCGGACGGAATTGAGTGGCCAGAAAATGATGATGGCTTCCCCAGCTTCTGCCTAGAGCACCTGACCAAAGCCAACGACGTGACACATGACAATGCTCACGATGCGATGTCAGATGTTTACGCCACCATTGCCATTGCCAAGCTGGTTAAAAAGAAGCAGCCGCGTCTGTATGACTTCCTGTTCAGCCACCGCAACAAGCAGAAGATCGCCGCGCTGGTCGATATTCCGCAGATGAAATCGCTGGTGCATATTTCGGGCATGTTTGGCGCAGCGCGGGGCAATACCAGCTGGATCGCCCCGCTTGCCTGGCACCCGGAAAACCGTAATGCGCTGATTACCTGCGATCTCGGCGGTGATATGTCGCCGCTGCTGGAGCTGGACGCCGCTGCGCTGCGCGAACGCCTGTATACCCGCAGCGACGAGCTGGGGGATGCGTCCCCGGTACCGCTCAAGCTGGTGCATATCAATAAATGCCCGGTGGTTGCCCCGGCGAACACGCTGCGCCTGGAAGATGCGCAGCGCATTGGCATTGACCGCCAGCGCTGCTTAGATAATCTCGCCCTGCTGCGTCAGCATCCTGAGGTACGCGAAAAAGTAGTGGCGCTGTTTGCAGAAGCCGAACCCTTTACCCCTTCGGAAGATGTCGATGCGCAGATCTATAACGGCTTCTTCAGCGATGCCGATCGCAACGCGATGAATATTATTCGTCAGACTGCCGCGGAAAATCTGCCGGCGCTGGATCTGAGCTTTAACGATGCGCGTATAGAGAAGCTGCTGTTCCGTTACCGCGCGCGCAACTTCTTCGGCACGCTGGATGACGCCGAGCAGAAGCGCTGGCTACAGCACTGCCGTGAGATGCTTAATCCTGAGCGGGTGCAAAGCTATGTGCAGGAGCTGAAGATGCTGTTTAATCAGTACGAAGGGGAACAGGAGAAGCTGGATCAGCTGAAGGCGTTGTTTGAGTATGCGCGGGATTGTGTAATTAAATCCGGTAAACCCCCGGCTTTGCCGGGGGACTCCGAAAGGTTTGACCTTTAAGTCAGTCGCGCGAATCTGAAATCTCCGCCAAAGAGATGAGGATTCGTGATGAAAGACTACCAGAGCTTAAGCCATACGAAATGGGACTGTAAATATCACGTGGTTTATATCCCCAAACGCTGGAAGCAGCGGTTATATGGTGCGCTCGGCATGAATTGGGCAAGATATTCCATGAGCTTGCGAACCAGAAAGGCTGTCAGATTTTGGAGGGGTATTTGATGCGCGATCATGTCCACATGTGCATCAGCATTCCGCCAAAGTACGCGGTATCAACAGTCGTCGGCTATCTGAAGGGGAAAAGCGTGATGGCGATAGCCCGGCACTTTGGCAGAGGTAAGAATTTCACCGGAGAAGTTTTCTGGGCGCGTGGCTATTTCGTTTCAACCGTTGGTCTGGATGAGGCCATGGTCAGGACTTACATACGCAACTAGGAACGAGAAGACGAACGATACGATTAGATGAAACTGAACGTATAGCAGCTGCCCCGGGCGGCTCATGGTTTGTCAGCGCCTTTGAGACGCTCACCCTAAAGCCTCCGGCTCTGCCGGAGGATACTTAACTGCCTGATTTTGATATGTTCAATTCAACATCAAAAACAGGTTAAATTATGGACGTAAAACAGTTACAGGCTCTGGCTAATGAACTAGCCAAAAATCTCAAAACCCCAGAGGATCTCAATCAGTTCGATCGGCTGCTAAAAAAGTTAGTGTGAAAGCCGCCCTCAATGCCGAAATGACTCACCATCTCGGGTACGATAAAAACCAGCCCAAAACCAGTAGCAATGCCCGTAATGGTTATGGCACTGTTGCAAAGATATTGATGAGTTAGCCTTTCGTGTTATTGAAAGGTCTTATCTTTCAAAGACT
>NZ_MAYS01000267.1 GCF_001756855.1 Candidatus Erwinia dacicola
ACTCATCAATAACTTTGCAACAATGCCCTCAAAAGTGCCTCTTATGCCATTTCAGTAGGGCTTATTTCCAGCGAACATATCTATATACGATTTCTTCACTTCCTTGTGAAATTGAACAAGGTATACTCTAAGTCAATCCTAAAATTTCAGACAGTTAAGGACAGGCTATGAGCAAGATCTATGAAGATAACTCTTTAACAATCGGTCATACGCCGCTAGTTCGACTGAACCGCATCGGTAATGGACGCGTTCTGGCTAAAGTTGAATCGCGTAACCCTAGCTTTAGTATCAAATGCCGTATCGGTGCCAATATGATTTGGGACGCGGAAAAACGCGGAATTCTGAAACCGGGCATCGAACTGGTGGAACCGACCAGCGGCAACACCGGTATTGCGCTGGCCTATGTTGCAGCAGCGCGCGGCTACAAGCTGACGCTGACCATGCCGGAAACCATGAGCGTTGAGCGCCGTAAACTGTTGAAAGCTCTCGGTGCTAACTTGGTGTTGACCGAAGGTGCGAAAGGTATGAAAGGGGCAATCAGCAAGGCAGAAGAGATTGTCGCCAGTAACCCGGATAAATTCGTGCTGCTGCAGCAGTTCAGCAACCCAGCAAACCCGGAGATCCACGAGAAAACCACTGGCCCGGAAATTTGGGAAAACACTGATGGCGAAGTGGATGTCTTTATTGCCGGTGTCGGTACCGGTGGCACCCTGACCGGGGTGAGCCGCTACATTAAAAACACCAAAGGCAAAAAAGACCTGATCACCGTGGCGGTAGAACCAACTGACTCCCCGGTCATTGCTCAAGCGATGGCTGGCGAAGAGATCAAACCCGGCCCGCATAAAATTCAGGGCATCGGCGCTGGCTTTATTCCTAGCAACCTCGATCTTAACCTAGTTGACCGCGTGGTCGCCATCACCAATGAAGAGGCGATCTCCGCCGCACGTCGTCTGATGGAAGAGGAAGGTATTCTTGCCGGCATCTCTTCCGGGGCAGCCGTTGCCGCCGCGCTGAAACTGCAGGAAGGCGAAGCGTTTGCCAACAAAAATATCGTGGTAATCCTGCCCTCTTCCGGCGAGCGTTATCTGTCAACGGCCCTGTTTGCAGATCTGTTTACTGAGAAAGAATTGCAGCAGTAATGGCGGCTGGATGAAATTGTCTGAAAAAGCACCCAAATGGGTGCTTTTTTGTGGACTGCGTCAAACTTTTATCACCCTGCAGATTGATTTTACCCTCGTGTGTCTGGTATTTAGACTGCCAATTATTTCGATCCGTAGAATTAATCGCGGCGTGAACTGGATCAAGCTGAATCGATTTACTGGTTTGGCGCTGAAAGGTAAATAGCGGCATAATGGTAGTTGGGAAAGCGAGGCGGAAATTCTGGATTTTTACTCAATCTTAACTCCACCTTACCAGCGCATTTTGGGGCCAGTCTTCATACCATGCCAGCGCGACTCAATACAGGCTAAAGTCATGCCTCTAGGCTGCGCTTTGGATCAACAACACCAAACCATGAAGTTGGGGAAACATAATGTTCCAGCAAGAAGTCACCATTACCGCACCAAACGGCCTACACACTCGTCCAGCAGCTCAGTTCGTTAAAGAAGCGAAAGCCTTCTTTTCCGAAATCATCGTTACTTCTAACGGCAAATCTGCCAGCGCTAAAAGCTTGTTCAAGCTGCAGACGCTGGGCCTGACTCAGGGCACCGTTGTCACCCTGTCAGCAGAAGGCGAAGATGAGCAGAAAGCCGTTGAGCATCTGGTTAAACTGATGGCTGAACTCGAGTAATCAGCACACTTTCTAGCTGTCCAGCGCAGTGTTTCAGGACAGATTATTGCAATATTGATCGATTGATCGCGGACAGTACGTCCGCGATGTTGCTTTCGTAAAGTAGTCGAAAGTAGTCAACATACATTGCATTCTGTTCCGACTCGCTAAGTGGATCAACCGATGCAGTCATCTGGGCTACTTTGCTTCAGATGATTATCAGAGAAAGAAAAGGTAGGGTTATGATTTCAGGCATTTTAGCATCACCGGGTATCGCTTTTGGCAAGGCGCTTCTGCTGAAAGAAGATGAGATTATCATCAACCGGAAGAAGATTACTGCCGACCAAGTTGATCAGGAAGTTCAGCGTTTTCTTGATGGTCGTAAAAAGGCTGTCGTGCAGCTGGAAGCGGTCAAAATCAAAGCCGGGGAAACCTTCGGTGAAGAAAAAGAAGCGATCTTCGAGGGGCATATCATGCTGCTGGAAGATGAAGAGCTTGAGCAGGAAATCATTGCCCTGATTAGAGACGAGCATGCCACTGCGGATGCCGCTGCCTTTTCCGTGATCGAAGGCCAGGCGAAAGCGCTGGAAGAGCTCGATGACGAATATCTGAAAGAACGTGCTGCCGACGTCCGTGATATCGGTAAGCGCCTGCTGCAAAATATCTTGGGTCTGCATATCGTTGACCTCAGCGCTATCAACGAAGAAATTCTGCTGATCACTAAAGATCTGACGCCGTCAGAAACTGCGCAGCTGAACCTGAATAAAGTGCTTGGCTTTATCACCGATATCGGTGGCCGCACCTCACACACCTCGATCATGGCCCGTTCACTTGAACTGCCCGCTATCGTAGGTACCGGAGATGTGACCAGCCAGGTTAAAAACGACGATTTCCTGATTCTCGATGGCGTCAACAACCAAGTGTACGTGAATCCAACACCTGAGAAAATCGATGAGCTGAAAGCGGTTGCCCACCAGTATCTCAGCGAGAAAAACAAGCTGGCGAAGCTGAAAGATCTGCCTGCTGTGACGCTTGACGGTCACCAGGTTGAAGTGTGCGCCAACATCGGTACCGTACGCGATGTGGCAGGTGCAGAGCGCAACGGTGCTGAAGGCGTAGGCCTGTACCGTACCGAGTTCCTGTTTATGGACCGTGATTCACTGCCAACCGAAGAAGAACAGTTCCAGACGTATAAAGCCGTCGCGGAAGCTGTGGGTTCTCAGGCGGTGATCGTGCGTACTATGGATATCGGCGGTGACAAAGATCTGCCATACATGAACCTGCCAAAAGAAGACAACCCGTTCCTCGGCTGGCGCGCAATCCGCATCTGTATGGACCGCAAAGAAATTCTGGATGCCCAGTTGCGCGCGATTTTATGTGCCTCCTCATTTGGCAAGCTTCGCATCATGTTCCCGATGGTAATTTCCGTTGAAGAAGTACGCTTCCTGAAAGCCGAACTGGAAACGCTGAAAGCTCAGCTGCGTGCTGAAAGCAAATCCTTCGACGAGAGCATTGAAGTCGGCATTATGGTGGAAACACCTGCCTCGGCCGTTATCGCTCACCATCTGGCAAAAGAAGTTGATTTCTTTAGTATTGGGACAAACGACCTGACTCAGTATACTCTGGCTGTGGATCGTGGTAACGACCTAATTTCCCATCTCTACAACCCAATGTCTCCTTCCGTTCTGACGCTGATTAAGCAGGTTATTGATGCTTCTCATGCCGAAGGCAAGTGGACTGGTATGTGCGGTGAGCTGGCAGGCGACGAACGTGCTATACTACTGCTATTGGGAATGGGGCTGGACGAATTCAGCATGAGTGCCATTTCTATCCCACGCATCAAGAAAATTATTCGTAATACGAATTTTGAAGATGCGAAAGCATTGGCAGAGCAGGCTCTGGCTCAACCGACAGCGGATGAATTGATGAACTTGGTCAACAAGTTCATTGAAGAAAAAACACTTTGCTGAAGCCTGAGACGCTGGTCCAATATTACTGCTTAGGAGAAGAACATGGGTTTGTTTTCAAAACTTTTTGGCGATAAGTCAGATTCCGCATCTGGTGCCATTGAGATCGTAGCACCGCTGTCTGGCGAAATCGTTAATATCGAAGATGTACCGGACGTCGTGTTTGCGGAGAAAATTGTTGGCGACGGTATCGCTATCAAACCTACTGGCAATAAAATGGTTGCGCCGGTTGATGGCACCATCGGTAAGATTTTCGAAACCAATCATGCTTTTTCCATCAAGTCTGACAATGGCATTGAGCTGTTTGTCCACTTCGGTATCGACACGGTTGAGCTGAAAGGCGAAGGCTTCAAACGCATCGCTGAAGAAGGCCAGAAAGTGAAAAAAGGCGGCGTCGTGATTGAGTTCGATCTGGCTCTGCTGGAAGAGAAAGCAAAATCGACGCTGACACCAGTGGTGATCTCCAATATGGATGAGATCAAAGAGCTGGTTAAGCTGACGGGCAGCGTTGTGGTGGGTGAAACTCCGGTTATCCGCATTAAGAAGTAACGCTACCGTTAACGTAAAAAGCCCCCCGTAGGCAGCTGCAGGGGGCTTTTTTTATGCCTGTGGGGTACTGTAGTGGTCGAGCCTGTACACGAGATTGTGTAATTGCCTGATTTTGATATGTTCAATTCAACATAAAAAACAGGTCAAATTATGGACGTAAAACAGTTACAGGCTCTGACTAATGAACTGACCAAAAATCTCAAAACCCTAGAGGATCTCAATCAGTTCGATCGGCTGCTGAAAAAAAGTTAGTGTGGAAGCCGCCCTCAATGCCGAAATAACTTACCATCTCGGGTACGATAAAAACCAGCCTAGGACCAGTAGCAATGCCCGTAATGGGCACTGTTGCAAAGAT
>NZ_MAYS01000268.1 GCF_001756855.1 Candidatus Erwinia dacicola
TCGAACTTGAATCCGCCGCCTCTAATTTATCCGGGGTGATTCAGTAACACATAAGGCATTTATTTTCATCGTACGTTCCCTGTATCAAGTCGTGTCCGAGTCCTGAATTTCGACACTAGCGCCAGCAGATGGGCTTCGCCAGTTGCTTTATTGACCGCTTTATGAGATTGGAAAGCTTCTTGCGTTTTTTATGCGCGGTTGCACTGATGACCGCACTTATCCTGTGAGGCGTTTTCCATTACAATAGTCGCCATTTTTCGCGGCAGCAGCGCTCCTCAGAGCAGGGTATTGATTGAAAATGCTGCACCCGCAGCGCTGTAGTTAAAAGGATATCATTATGCGTACTGAGTATTGTGGACAGATCAACCTGTCATATGTAGGCCAGCAGGTGACACTGTGCGGTTGGGTTAATCGCCGTCGCGACCTAGGCAGCCTGATCTTTATTGATATGCGCGACCGTGAAGGTATTGTGCAGGTGTTCTTTGACCCGGACCGTCAGGAAGCTTTCAAGCTGAGTTCTGAGCTGCGTAACGAGTTCTGCATTCAGATAACCGGCACCGTGCGTGTGCGTGATGAGAAAAACAAAAACAGCGATATGGCGACCGGCGAGATCGAAGTGTTTGCTACCGACCTAACCATCCTTAACCGCTCCGAGCCGCTGCCGTTAGACTCCAACATGGCTAACAGCGAAGAAGCGCGTCTGAAATATCGCTACCTCGACCTGCGCCGCCCGGATATGGCTATCCGCCTGAAAGCGCGTGCCAAAATCACCAGCTTTGTGCGCCGCTTTATGGATGAGCACGGTTTCCTCGATATCGAAACCCCGATGCTGACCAAGGCAACGCCGGAAGGTGCCCGCGACTACCTAGTGCCAAGCCGCGTACATAAAGGCAAATTCTATGCGCTGCCACAGTCGCCACAGCTGTTCAAACAGCTGCTGATGATGTCCGGTTTTGACCGCTACTATCAGATCATCAAATGCTTCCGTGATGAAGATCTGCGCGCCGATCGCCAGCCAGAATTTACCCAGATCGATATAGAAACCTCGTTTATGACGGCGCCACAGGTGCGTGAGATCATGGAACGTCTGGTGCGCGATCTGTGGCTCGATGTGAAGTCTGTCGATCTCAGCGATTTCCCGCAGATGACCTTTGCAGAGGCGATGCGTCGTTACGGCTCTGATAAGCCGGACCTGCGTAACCCGATGGAGCTGGTGGACGTTGCTGACCTGCTGAAAGACGTGAAGTTTAAAGTCTTCTCCGGCCCGGCGAACGATGCTAAAGGGCGCGTTGCCGCACTGCGCATGCCGGGTGGTGCGCAGTTTAGCCGCAAGCAGATTGACGATTACGGTAAGTTTATTGAAATCTACGGTGCCCGTGGCCTAGCGTATATCAAGGTTAACGAGCGTGCTAAAGGCTTAGAAGGGATCACCGGCCCGGTGGCTAAGTTCCTAAGCGCGGAAATTGTTGAATCTATTCTGGCGCGCACTGCTGCTGCCGATGGCGATATGATCTTCTTCAGCGCTGACAGTGCCAAAGTGGTGGCCGATGCGCTGGGTGCGCTGCGCCTTAAGCTGGGACGTGACCTGAAAATCACCGACGAAGCCGCGTGGAAACCGCTGTGGGTGATCGACTTCCCGATGTTTGAAGACAATGGCGAAGGCGGCCTGACGGCGATGCACCACCCGTTCACCGCGCCTAAAGATATGTCACCAGCCGAGCTGAAGAGCGCGCCGGAAACGGCGATTGCCAATGCTTACGATATGGTGATTAACGGTTACGAAGTGGGCGGCGGTTCGGTGCGTATCCACAATGGCCAGATGCAGCAGACCGTATTCGGCATTCTGGGTATTGCCGAGCACGAGCAGCGCGAGAAGTTTGGCTTCCTGATGGATGCTCTGAAGTTCGGTACACCGCCGCACGCTGGTCTGGCCTTTGGCCTTGACCGCTTGGTGATGCTGCTGACCGGCACGGAAAACATTCGTGATGTTATCGCCTTCCCGAAAACTACCGCTGCGGCCTGTCTGATGACCGAAGCGCCAAGTTTCACTAACCCGGCTTCACTGGCTGAGTTGGGTATTGAGGTGATTAAGAAGGTCAAAGACCAGTCGTTAAAGAACGAATAATGGCCTTCAAGCATCCGGTATCAGTACTGGTAGTGGTTTACGCCGCCAATACGGGGCGGGTGCTGATGTTGCAGCGGCGCGATGATGTGGATTTCTGGCAGTCGGTCACCGGCAGCCAGGAAACATGGGAAAGCCCTGCACGTACCGCGCAGCGCGAAGTACTGGAAGAGACTGGAATTGATATTTGCGCGGAGCAGCTCACATTAGCGGACTGCCAGCGTCATATAAACTTCGAAATCTTTCCGCACTTCCTCCACCGCTATGCGCCGGGCATCACCCATAACCGGGAACACTGGTTTACCCTAGCGCTGACGGCGGAGTGCGACATAACGCTGAGCGAGCATCTGGCCTTTCAGTGGCTGGACGCCCCTGCTGCTGCCGCGCTTACCAAGTCTTGGAGTAACCGCCAAGCAATTAAAGAATTCGTCGTGTAAATTTGGTTTTATCTTTTGAACTTAGCCAAACGTTCAGGCGTTATCGGCACAGTGAGTTTGTTCACCGCCAGCGCACAGGAAGCGGAGCGTACTGCGGTACGTGAGCATTTTGCGCACTGCCGGGGGACAAAATCGCCAGCAAGATAGCCTGTCCGGTGCCAATTGGGAGACTAATAGGAAATGGCGGGACATAGTAAGTGGGCAAATACCAAGCACCGCAAGGCTGCTCAGGATTCCAAGCGCGTTAAAATCTTTACCAAAATCATCCGTGAGCTGGTGACGGCTGCCAAACTGGGCGGCGGTGATGCTAGCTCTAACCCGCGCCTGCGTGCGGCAATGGATAAAGCGCTGTCCAACAACATGACGCGTGACACCATGAACCGTGCGATTGCACGCGGCGTGGGCGGCGATGATGATTCCAACATGGAAACCATCATCTATGAAGGCTACGGCCCGGGCGGCACCGCCGTCATGATTGAGTGCCTGTCTGACAACCGTAACCGTACCGTGTCTGAAGTGCGTCATGCCTTCACTAAAACCGGCGGTAACCTAGGGACTGACGGCTCGGTTGCATATCTGTTTACCAAAAAAGGCGTGATCTCTTACGCACCTGGCCTAGATGAAAATACGGTGATGGATGCAGCGCTGGAAGCCGGTGCTGATGACGTGGTGACCTATGATGATGGCGCGATTGACGTGTTCACCCCTTGGGAAAACATGGGCGCGGTGAAGGGTGTTCTGGAAGCGGCAGGTCTGCCAGCGGAAAGCGCTGAAGTCAACATGATCCCATCGACTAAAGCAGATATGGATGCGGAAAGCGCGCTAAAACTGCTGCGTCTGATCGACATGCTGGAAGATTGTGACGACGTTCAGGAAGTTTACCATAACGGTAAAATTTCTGACGAGGTGGCGGAAACGCTTTGATAGCTGCTCCATCGCTCCGCAGGAGCGCGTAATGGCGATCATCCTTGGTATTGACCCTGGTTCGCGCATTACCGGCTACGGTGTGATCCGCCAGGTTGGGCGGCAGTTAACCTATCTGGGCAGCGGCTGTATCCGCACCAGCGTGGCCGACTTACCCACCCGTCTGAAGCTGATCTACGCGGGCATCAGCGAAATTATCACGCAGTTCCAGCCAAAATATTTTGCTATCGAGCAGGTGTTTATGGCGAAGAACGCGGACTCGGCGCTGAAGCTCGGTCAGGCGCGCGGTGCGGCCATCGTCGCGGCGGTTAATCAGGATCTGCCAGTGTTCGAATACGCAGCGCGTCAGGTCAAGCTGACCGTGGCGGGAACGGGCGGTGCGGAAAAGAGCCAAGTGCAGCACATGGTGCGCACCTTGCTCAAACTTCCTGCTAACCCGCAGGCGGATGCGGCCGATGCGCTGGCCATTGCTATCACCCACTGTCATCTGAGCCAGAACGTCACGCGTATTTACGAAGGGAAACTGACCCTTGCATGCGGCCACCTGATTTAGCTTCCACCCCGAAATTCCCAGCAGGCTGGATATTCATCCATCCTTTTTTATGCTATAAACTCCCCACTTATGGTTATCTGAAGAAAGCGAATGTGATAGGTCGTCTGAGAGGCATTATCCTGGAAAAGCAGCCGCCCGTGGTGTTAATTGAGGCCAACGGCGTGGGTTATGAGGTGCAAATGCCGATGACCTGTTTTTATGAGCTTCCCGAACTCAATCAAGAAGCGATCATCTTTACCCAGTTCGTGGTGCGTGAAGATGCCCAGCTGCTGTTCGGCTTTAACAGTAAGCCCGAACGTGCGCTGTTTCGCGAGCTGGTGAAAGTGAATGGCGTTGGGCCGAAGCTGGCGCTAGCGATCCTCTCCGGTATGTCGGCACAGCAGTTTGTCACTGCCGTTGAGCGTGAAGAGATCGCCGTGCTGGTGAAACTGCCGGGCGTGGGCAAGAAAACCGCCGAGCGTCTAGTGGTCGAAATGAAAGACCGCTTTAAAGGCATGCACGGCGATCTGTTTGCCAGCGATGCACCGTTTACCCTGACTAGCGAAATGCCGGTGGAAACGGGTAACAATGCTGAAAGTGAAGCCGTTGCTGCGCTGGTAGCGCTGGGGTATAAACCGCCAGAGGCCAGCCGGATGATCAGTAGAGTGGGCAAACCTGATGTCGACTGTGAAACTTTAATTCGCGAAGCCCTGCGCGCAGCCATTTAGAGGTAAAGCATGATTGAAGCCGATCGCTTAGTCTCTGCCGGGGTTATTTCAGAGGAAGAGGTAATTGTCCGCGCGATTCGTCCGAAGATGCTGGACGAGTACGTCGGCCAGCCTGCGGTGCGCGAACAGATGGAAATCTTCATCAAAGCCGCCAAAATGCGCCGCGATGCACTCGACCATCTGCTGATCTTCGGTCCTCCGGGCCTCGGAAAAACCACGCTGGCCAATATTGTTGCCAATGAGATGGGGGTTAATCTGCGAACTACCTCCGGGCCGATTCTGGAGAAGGCGGGCGATCTGGCGGCAATGCTTACCAACCTTGAACCTCACGACGTGCTGTTTATCGATGAGATCCACCGCCTTTCGCCGGTAGTGGAAGAGGTACTGTATCCGGCGATGGAAGATTATCAGCTGGATATCATGATCGGTGAAGGGGCGGGTGCGCGCTCGATCAAACTTGACCTGCCGCCGTTTACGCTGATTGGCGCTACCACGCGCGCCGGCTCGCTCACCTCGCCGCTGCGCGACCGCTTTGGTATCGTGCAGCGTCTGGAGTTTTATCGAGTGGAAGATTTGCAGCATATCGTCGGGCGCAGCGCAGCCTGCCTCGGTTTGCCGCTGACCGATGATGGCGCGCGGGAGATCGCCCGCCGTGCGCGCGGTACCCCGCGTATCGCCAACCGCCTGCTCAGGCGCGTGCGTGACTTCGCGGAAGTGCGTGCCGCCGGGGAGATGAGTGGTGATATCGCCTCGAAAGCGCTGGATATGCTGAGCGTCGATACTGAAGGTTTCGACTATATGGACCGCAAACTGCTGCTGGCGATTATTGATAAGTTTATGGGTGGCCCGGTCGGGCTGGATAACTTGGCGGCGGCGATTGGCGAAGATCGCGAAACCATTGAGGATGTGCTGGAGCCATTTTTAATCCAGCATGGCTTTATTCAGCGCACGCCGCGCGGGCGTATTGCCACCGGGCATGCCTATAAGCATTTTGATATCTATCGCCCGACTTCTCCGTAGGGGCGAGGCATGCCTCGCCCGTTGCCTGCAACCCAGTCAGGTTAAACTGCCGGTTCCTTCACCATACTCAGCATAAACAACACAGCAGCACCCAGCACCACGGAAGGGCCAGTCGGTGTGTCATAAAACGCCGAGAAGGTCAGGCCTGCGGTGATGGCCAGCATGCCAATCACAATGGCAAGCAGAGCCATCTGTTCCGGGGAACGGGCAAAGCGGCGAGCGGTGGCGGCAGGAATAATCAGCAGGGAAGTGATGATCAGCGCCCCGACAAACTTCATTGCCACGCCAATGGTCAGCGCGGTGATTAGCATCAGAATCATTTTGGTACGCTGAATGTTCACCCCGTTCACCTGTGCCAGCTCCGGACTGATGGTTATCGACAGTAGCGCGCGCCACTGCCAGCCCAGCAGCAGCATCACCACCGCCACGCCCGTCGCAATCGTCCACAGATCCTGTGGCGTGACGGCCAGCAGGTCGCCAAACAGATAGGTCATCAAATCGACGCGCACGTCTGACATCAGGCTGACCACCATCATCCCCAGCGACAGCAAGCTGTGCGCCATAATCCCGAGCAAGGCATCAATTGCCAGATGCGGCCTGCGTTCCAGCCACACTAACACCAGCGACAGCAGCATCATCACCACGATCACCGCATAAAATGGGCTGACGTTGAGCAGCAGGCCAAATGCCACGCCGAGCAGGGAAGCGTGCGCCAAAGTGTCGCCAAAATAGGACATGTGGCGCCAAACCACAAACGACCCCAGCGGACCAGCCGCTAGCGCCAGTAAAATGCCAGCCAGCCAGCCGGGTAATAACAGCTCAATCATTGCGTCCGGTCCCTCTGCGTAAAACAATGCGTCCCTGAAGATCGTGACGATGATTGTGATAATGGCGATAAATGGCCAGCTGCTCGGCACCGCGTGGGCCAAACATCGAGATAAATTCCGGGTGTTGCGACACCGCTTCCGGCGTGCCGGAGCAGCAGATATGGTGATTGAGGCACAGCACCTCGTCGGTTTTCGCCATCACTAGGTGCAGATCGTGGGAAACCATCAGCACGCCGCAGTTCAGCTCGCGACGCAGCTGGTCGATAAGATCGTACAGTGCGACCTGACCGTTAACATCGACGCCCTGCGTCGGCTCATCCAGCACCAGCAGCTGTGGCTGATTGAACAGTGCCCGTGCTAGCAGCACGCGCTGCATCTCACCGCCGGATAATTTCTGCAGGGGGTACTCCCGCAGCTGCGCGGCCTGAACGCGCTTCAGCGCCGGCAGGATATCGGCGCGCTTGACGTCGGGGCGCAGACGTATAAAGCGATCGACGGTTAGCGGCAGGGTGACATCCAGATGAATTTTTTGCGGCACGTAGCCAATCCGAAGCTGGGCAGGGCGCGTCAGCCTACCGGCAGTCGGGGCAATCAGCCCCAGCACCACGCGCACTAGCGTAGATTTACCCGCTCCGTTCGGCCCGAGCAGGGTCAAAATGCGGCCAGGCTGCAGCGCGAGTGAAACATCAGACAGCACGCAGCGCTGACCAAAACTTACAGATATTTTATCAAGGGCTATCAAAGGGGACATATCGATTACAGGTTGCAGAAGTTTGTAAATGTTATAATATCACAATCTATCACCTAATCACGATGAACTGAATCATTATGTTACATAAAAAAATGCGTGCATTTTCAATGCTGGCCGGCCTGAGTGTCGCCGCTTCGCTTGCACTTCCTGCTCAGGCCGCCGTGGTCGCCTCCGTTAAGCCGGTGGGCTTCATCGCCGCAGCCATTGCCAATGGCGTAACCCCGGTCGAAATCCTGCTGCCCGGCGGTGCCTCTGAGCATGATTACGCGCTGCGCCCATCAGACATTAAACGCTTGCAGGACGCGGATTTAGTGGTATGGGTCGGGCCAGAAATGGAAGCTTTTATGACCAAATTGGTCGCTTCACTTCCCGCACAAAAGAGCGCTGAAATGGACACCCTGCCGGGTGTAAAAGCACTGCTGCTGAAGGGAGGAGAAGACGAAGAGCATGAACACCACGGTAAATATAATATGCACCTGTGGATGTCTCCTGAAATAGCTAAGAAAACTGCGGTTGCAATCCATGCAAAATTATTGGAACTTATGCCGCAAAGCAAGGACAAACTAGACGCTAACCTGCAGCACTTTGAAGCAGAACTGTCGTCTGCCGATGCGAAAATCGGTAATCAGCTGTCCCCAGTTAAAGGTAAAGAATATTTCGTTTTTCATGATGCCTACACTTATTTTGAAAAACACTACGGTCTGACCCCATTAGGTCATTTTACCGTTAATCCTGAGATCCAACCTGGCGCGCAGCGTTTACATCAAATACGAACACAGTTGGTTGAGCAGAAGGCCGCATGCGTCTTTGCTGAGCCACAATTCAGGCCGGCCGTGATTGAAGCCGTTGCCAGAGGGACCAAAGTGCGTTCGGGCACGCTGGATCCACTTGGGACGAACATCACCCTAGGCAAAGACAGCTATGTGACATTCCTCTCACAGCTGTCCAGCCAATATGCGAGCTGCCTGAATGGAAAATAGAGGAAACTTAAGTGCAGCAGATTGCCCGCGCTGTCGCTATAGCGTTCAATAATTTACCCCGACCTCACCGCATCATGCTGGGGTCGTTGACCGTCGTTACTCTGGCTTTCACCGTCTGGCAGCCTTACGTTTATCATCCTAGTGGTAAAAACCCAATTGTGAAAACGATCGAGCTGGAAAAGAGTGAGCTGCGCACGCTGCTCCCGGAAGCCAGTGAACCCATCGATCAAGATACGCTGTCCCCTGTTGATGATGTGCCCAAAGATGAAATCGATGAGGATGTGCCTGACGAAAGCGGCACGCACGATTATGTCGTTTCCACCGGCGACACGCTCAGTAGCGTACTGAATCAGTATGGCATCGATATGTCAGATATCAGCCAGCTGGTGAAGGCGGATAAAGATCTGCGGAATTTGCGAATCGGCCAGCAGCTGTCGTGGACTCTCACCGATGATGGCCAGCTTCAGCGCCTCAGTTGGGAAGTCTCCCGCCGTGAAACCCGTACTTACGATCGTTCCGGCGATGGCTTTAAATCCTCCGCGGCGATGCAACAGGGCGAATGGCAGAACAAGGTACTGAGCAGCGTGGTTAACGGCAGTTTCGTGAGCAGCGCCCGTTCGGCTGGCCTGACCGGCGGCGAAATTAGCGCGGTGATCAAATCACTGCAGTGGCAGATGGATTTCCGCAAGCTGCGCAAAGGCGATCAGTTCGCGGTGCTGATGTCGCGTGAAATGATGGACGGTAAAAGTGAGCAGAGCGAACTGCAGGGCGTGCGTATGAGCAGCGGTGGCAAAGATTACTACGCTATCCGCGCTGAAGACGGCAAGTTCTATGACCGCAGTGGCTTCGGTCTGGCGCGCGGTTTTATGCGTTTCCCAACGGTGAAACAGTACCGCGTCTCCTCCAACTTTAATCCGCGCCGCGTCAACCCGGTAACCGGGCGTATCGCGTCGCACAAAGGCGTCGACTTTGCCGTGCCGGTAGGTACCTCAGTGCTGGCGGTGGGTGATGGTGAAGTGATCGTCTCCAAGCGCAGCGGCGCTGCGGGCAACTATGTGACTATCCGCCACGGTCGCCAGTATATGACGCGCTATATGCACCTGAAAAAGCTGCTGGTGAAGCAAGGTCAGAAGGTGAAACGCGGTGACCGTATTGCTCTGTCCGGCAATACCGGGCGCTCCACCGGGCCTCACGTGCACTACGAAATCTGGATTAATAATCAGGCAGTCAACCCATTAACGGCGAAATTGCCGCGTATGGAAAGGCTGGTCGGTAAAGAGCGTCGAGACTACCTTGCGCAGGTGCGTGAAGTGGTGCCTAAGCTACGATTTAAGTAATTCAGCTGCGTGAAAACTGAGCCGATGGGTGTTGCCATCGGCTTTTTTTTGGCAGGCAGAGGCTAAATGACCAATAACATTGCAAATTTGCCCGTCAGCACTATCATAAGCCCGTTATTGTTCAAGGCCAGTGCATGGAAAACAGAAAAAAAAGTAACGTTGAATTTATACCCACCTTTCAGAAATCCTTTCTTTTACCGCGTTACTGGGGGAGCTGGCTGGCGGTAGGTGCCTTTGCCGGTCTGGCGCTGGTTTCCCCGCGCCTGCATGACCCGCTGCTGGGTGCGATGGGGCGTTTTGCCGGCAAGCTGGCGCGCAGCGCGCGTCGCCGTGCTCAGATTAACCTGCTGTACTGCATGCCGGAGAAGACCGAAGCCGAACGCGAGCAGATTGTCAATGAGATGTTTGCCACGGCACCGCAGTCAATGGCGATGATGGCCGAGCTGGCTATTCGCCCGAAGAGCGCGATCAAACGTATTCGCTGGCACGGTCGTGAAATTATCGAACCGATGCGCGCAGCCGGGCAGAATGTGATCTTCCTCGTCCCGCACGGCTGGGCGGTCGATCTCCCGGCGATGGTCTTGGCTTCTGAAGGGCAGCCGATGGCGGCGATGTTCCATAACCAGAGCGATCCGGTTATGGACTATCTCTGGAACAGAGTACGTCGCCGTTTTGGTGGTCGTATGCACGCCCGTAATGACGGTATCAAACCGTTTATAAGCTCTATCCGTCAGGGTTACTGGGGCTACTATTTGCCCGATCAGGACCACGGCGCTGAGCACAGCGAGTTTGTCGATTTCTTCGGCACCTATAAAGCCACGCTACCCGCGCTGGGCCGCATGATGAAGGTGTGTCGCGCCAGAGTGGTGCCGCTGTTCCCGGTATACGATAGCAAAACCCATATGCTGGATATCTGGCTGCGCCCGCCGATGGATGATTTGGTGGATGTGAACGATCAGAAACTTGCGCGGAGGATGAATGAAGAGGTTGAAATCTTTGTGCGTCCGAACCCGGAGCAGTACACTTGGATCCTCAAGCTGATCAAAACGCGTCGTCCGGGTGAAGTGGAGCCTTACGATCGTAAGGAGTTATACCCGAAGAAATAGTCAGTTTACACGTAGGGATAATCCAACGCCGATCGGAGCTTTCTCTCGCGCAGGAATGCACTCACCAGCCAGCACCAGACTAGGCCACAGGCCAGATTTGTTAGGCTGAAAGCACGCGTGCCGTCGCTGAAGTAAGCAAACTTCGCCAGCTCAATCCCCAGCGCGAACACCAGAATACTCACCATACCGAGCATCGCGGCCACGCAGCCTTTGGCTGCGGTGCTGGAAAAAAGCGTCAGACGATACAGTCCGGCATTGACCAGTCCGATGCCGAAGCCATAAATGCTCAGCCCAGCTGTCAGCCACAGATAGCTGTGGCTGTCGTTCAGCGCGGCAATGGTGGCAGTCCCCAGCCCCAGAAGGATCGGCCAAGCGCCAAGGCGCAGCGGAAAGTCGATCGATACGCGGGAAGCCAGCTTACCCAGCGTCAGGTTACCGGCAATAATCGCAACAAACACCGGCAGCTGCAGCAGCGCATAGTCCATGCGCGCCAGCCCCTCGTCCTGGATCAGGATCACCGGCGACAGCGCCACCCAAGCCAAGCAGGGAATGGTGACCAAGCCAATCGCCAGCGAGCCGCTCATCACCTGACGGTTCTTCACCAGCGCTAGGTAGCCTTTGCCGAGTGATTTCAGCGACAGCGACATCTGCTTGTCGCCTGCGGTTTCCGGCATGGTATGCCACAGTCCAACCAGTGCCACGGCGGTCACCACGCCAAACAGCCAGAACATGGTGCGCCAGTCGCTGAACTCAAAGAATGCCGCACCTGCCAGCGGGCCCGCTAACGGTGCCAGCAGGGCGACGTTGGCCATCAGCGCCATAATGCGCACGCTTAGCGTCTCGTCAAACGCTTCCTGAATGGCGGCATAGCCGACGGCACCAATAAAGCACAGGCTGATGCCCTGCAGGAAACGCAGCAGGACAAACTGATCAATGCTCTGCACCCAGTGGGTTGCCATACAGGTAAGCATAAAGAAGGCTACGCCCGAGAGCATCACTGGGCGGCGACCAAGCTTGTCGGACAGCGGCCCGAGCGGCCACTGCAGCACAATGCCGCCGATCAGATAGGCGGTCAGCGAGGCGGATACCCACTCCGGGCCGACCTTAAACTCGCTGGTCACCAGCAGCATGCCAGGCTGGATCATGTCATTGGCGATATAGGTGGCAAACTCAAACAGCACCAATGACAGCGGGAAAATCAGATGTCGCCGGGTAAGGCTTACTATGGGGATAAATGACGCCATTCCGACTCTCTCCTAGAATTAACGAAAAGTAAAAAAGCGCGGCCGCCTGAGCGCCTGAGAAGCGACCACGCTAACATACCGCATTTTTACCTGATAACACTGCACAATTATGAATTATCGAAAACGGGCAATCGGATTGTGCAATACGCCGGAAAACTTTAGGTTCTCTGCCGGATCGGCTAAGTTGATCATCTGCTGGTTGTTGTTCGCCAGCTGCAGGCGGTTAAGGCAGGAGCGCTGGAACTCTTTGGTAAATAGATCGTAGCGCGCAAACTTGCGGGCGTGCTGTGGATGCGCCTGCTGATACTCCTGCACGCAGTTAGCCACGGCCTGCCAGAAACGCGCTTAGGGCAACGTGGTGGACTGGTTGAGAATGGCGCTGACAAAGCGGAAGATGCAGTCGAAAACGTCGGTTGTCAATACCGATCGAATTCTGCCCCACCCTGCCAAAGTAAAACTGACCCACCCCCTTTGAATTACTCGAACGTTGTTGCTTTCGTTTTCTTCTGGATTTGACCGCTTTTCAGCTTATCCTTCAGTCGGTAGCATTGGCCGCTGATTTGGGCGATATGCGCATGGTGAAGCAGCCGATCCAGCATCGCTGCCGTCAGCGTTTCGTTATCACCAAACGTTCCGGACCACTGAGTAAACGGCAGGTTGCTGGTCAGGATCACGCTGCCTGACTCATAGCGTTTAGCAACGACCTGAAAGAACAGGTTCGTCTCCATTTTACCGAACGGCAGAT
>NZ_MAYS01000269.1 GCF_001756855.1 Candidatus Erwinia dacicola
TTAAGGGACACAGCCTAGGTTGCGACAATTACTTTGGCCCGTTTGTAATCTTAGCGTCATGTTTCTTCTTTCCATGGAGAGGTTGTGACGCTTAACATCAGACAGGTCGATTTTTACATGACTCAACGAAATAAAGGTCTTACTCAGGAAGCGTCGGCAGCAACTACCAGTATCTTTGTCCGTTCCGGACGCCAAATCGAAAAAGGCCTGTGGCAACAGGCTAAGGAGCGTCACTGGTGTACCCGTACCTACAAAGCCTGCCACGGCGAGGAAAAGGAGGTGATGTTCCGCCAGGAACATCATCCCGACCTGAGAGCCTTATCTGACTTTACCTAACTCAAGGGGACTGAGATCACCATTGCGCGTGGTCACCGGAGGTGAAAGCTTCACCGCGCTTGCCGAGGGTGTTCAGGAAGCGCTGGGACAATTGGGCGGAGTTCCACAAGAGCACCGCACCGACAGCCTGTCCGCCGCGTGGAAAAACCTGAGCGAAGATAATCATTGCGATCTGACGGAACGATATGCTCACTTGTGTGAGCACTATGGAATGATCCCGTCGCGTAATAATAGCGGAGCCGCCATGGAAATGGCTCTGTTGAATCGGCGCACGGGCGTCTGAAACAGCGCATCCGTCAGGCACTGTTACTGAGAAATAGTCATGACTTCAGAACGTTGGGACGACGCCGTATACAGCATCTGCCATGCGCTGGGCAGGCTCTCTGGCTGATATTTGCCGTTCGCCACTGGTACTGTCGTAACCCATCCTGTTCACGAAAAATCTTTGCCGAATCCCTGGCTCCTTTTGCGGGCTCACGACAGCAGACTTCGCAGTTAGTGCAAAAATTACAGTATCAACTGGGGTTGATTGCCGGTGGAGAAGCGGGACAGCGGGCTGCAACTGCGGCAGGCCTGCGGACCAGTGCGGATAGCCTTCCTGAGACAAAGCAACCCGGTACCCCACACGTAGGAATCGATGAATGGGCATGGCATCGGGGCCATCGTTGACGGCGTTGTAGGTCAGGGCTACCGGGCGCGGTTCTTCAACGCAGGAGAACTGCTGCGGAAGCTGCAAAAAGCCCGTTCGCTGCTGAGACTTAACGAAGTGTTGCTAAAGCTGGATCGGTTGATCCATCACGGGTATATCTTCGAGTTGAAAGGAGAAAGCTACAGAAAGAATGCATATTCCGCTTTGATCGATCACAGATGAGCCTGTACACGAGATTGTGTAATTGCCTGATTTTGATATGTTCAATTCAACATTAAAAACAGGTTAAATTATGGACGAAAAACAGAATCATGTACAGGGTCCCGTAAAACAGTCCAAAATTTTCCGTCGCGCTACAAAAAAGCCTAGATTTTTGTAGCATAGTTGCTTTCTTAATCGAATGCAATTGCCGGGGCGGGAAGCCAGTTCGACCATACGTAGCTTGAAATCATTCGAATAATTTTTATGGGGTTCTTTTCGCTAGGATTGGGATTCCATACTTAGATGTCCGTCTATAACAGGTGGGCGTCTAAGTTACCAGCTCTGGCTTTACGCTTGCGGTTCATATTGAAACCGGCATCGGTAATAAACGGTGCCAGAGTCTCTGCGGTACGGAGATCGCACAGCTGCTCGATTAGCTTATGGATGGCCTCGTGCTCAAAGTTAGCGCAATGAGAGGTACAACGCGTGAGATCGTAATTTTCCATCTTATGTTTTTTCCTGCAGTTGAGAGGAAACCTAAGACTAAAGAAATGGCAAGCAGGGAGCTAGCGCTAGGGGATGGCACAACATAAAGCAGGGGCGCGGTAGACCGCGCCCCACAGAATCAAGCGTAACCGTAGCTCATCAGACGCTGATAACGACGGTCTAGCAGCTCTGCTTTGGTCAACTTATCTAGCTCGACTAGGTCGGACAGCAGCTGAGCCTTAATTGTTGCGCCAATCGCCAGCGGGTCGCGGTGCGCGCCACCCAGTGGTTCAGGCAGCACGGTGTCGATCAGCTTCAGCTCTTTCAGGCGCGGGGCGATAATGCCCATCGCTTCCGCTGCCAGCGGTGCTTTATCTGCGCTTTTCCACAGAATAGAGGCACATCCTTCCGGCGAGATCACCGAGTAGGTGCTGTACTGCAGCATGTTGACTTTGTCACCCACGCCGATAGCCAGTGCGCCGCCGGAGCCGCCTTCACCGATTACGGTACAGATCACCGGAACCGTCAGGCCAGACATCTCACGCAGGTTACGGGCGATAGCTTCAGACTGACCGCGCTCTTCTGCACCTACGCCAGGGTAAGCACCCGGGGTGTCGATAAAGGTGATGATCGGCATGTTAAAACGCTCGGACATCTCCATCAAACGCAGCGCTTTACGGTAGCCTTCTGGCGCTGGCATACCGAAGTTACGACGGATCTTCTCTTTGGTTTCACGCCCTTTCTGATGACCAATGATCATCACCGGACGGCCTTCCAGACGCGCAATTCCCCCGACGATAGCTTTATCATCAGCGTAGGCACGACCGCCCGCCAGCTCGTCAAAGTCGGTAAACACATTGCGGACATAGTCCAGCGTATACGGGCGCAGCGGATGACGCGCGAGCTGCGCAATCTGCCAAGCACCTAAATCGGAGAAAATTTTACGTGTCAGCTCAACGCTTTTATTGCGCAGACGCTGAACTTCTTCATCTAGATTAATATCCAGTTTTTCATCCTGACGGCTAACCGACTTAAGCGAATCGATCTTCGCTTCAAGTTCTGCGATTGGCTGTTCAAAATCTAGGTAATTAAGACTCATAATAATCCTGTTTTAGTCAAACTCCAGTTCCACCTGCTCCGATCCTATCAATGACCGAAGATCGTTCAGCAAACGATCACTCGGCGATACGCGCCAAGTTGCACCGAAGCGCAACTTCGCCCGCGCATCCTCTCTCTGATAGTAGAGGTGTACCGGAATTGTCCCCGAACGATGGGGTTCTAGGGATTGACGGAGACGGTTTAAAAGCTGGTCATCAATTTGCCTGTCTGTCAGTGAGATAGCAAGCCCGCGCGCATATTTTTCGCGTGCTTCATCAATGTCCATCATATCGCGGGCCATCATTTTAAGCCCGCCGTTGAAGTCATCGAAGCTGACCTGCCCGCTAACGACCAGGATACGGTCCTTCTCCAGCATGTGCTGGAACTTATCTAACGCATCTGTAAATAACATCACTTCCAGACGACCGGAACGGTCATCCAACGTACAGAGGCCAATACGGTTGCCGCGCTTTGTCACCATTACGCGGGCCGCCACCACCAGACCGGCTGCGGTGGTCATTTTACCACGCTCGGTCGGGTGCATGTCTTTCAGGCACTGTCCACCGACATAGCGCTCAATCTCTTTCAGATACTGGTTGATGGGGTGGCCGGTCAGGTACAGCCCTAACGTCTCCCGCTCCCCATCCAGCTGAATCTGTTCCGGCCACGGCGTGACGTCGGCATAAGATTTCTCGACCTGCTCTGGCGCTTCGGTCAGTACGCCGAACATATCAACTTGGCCAATTGCTTCCGCTTTCGCGTGCTGATCGGCGGCTTTTAGCGCATCGGGCAGCGCGCTTATCAGCGCCGCACGGTGCGGGCCTAAGCGGTCAAACGCCCCGGACATAATCAGCTTTTCCAGCACCCGCTTATTCAACTTTTTTGTGTCAGTACGCGCACAGAGGTCAAACAGCTCGCGGAAATAACCTCCCTCGTTACGCGCTTCGATTATCGCCTCGATCGGTCCTTCACCGACGCCTTTAATCGCGCCGATGCCGTAAACAATTTCTCCGTTCTCGTTTACGTGGAATTGATACTGGCCGGAGTTAATATCCGGCGGCAGCACCTTCAGCTCCATGCGCCAGCACTCATCCACCAGCCCAACCACCTTCTCGGTGTTGTCCATATCGGCGGTCATGACCGCTGCCATAAACTCGGCCGGGTAGTGCGCTTTCAGCCACAGCGTCTGATAAGAGACCAGCGCATAGGCGGCGGAGTGCGATTTGTTAAAGCCGTAACCGGCAAATTTCTCCACTAGGTCGAAGATTTTAATTGCCAGCTCACCGTCGATGCCGCGCGCTTTCGCACCGTCTTCAAAGCCGCCACGCTGCTTAGCCATCTCGACCGGGTTCTTTTTACCCATCGCACGGCGCAGCATGTCAGCGCCGCCTAGGCTATAACCCGCCAGCACCTGAGCAATCTGCATCACCTGTTCCTGATACAGGATAATGCCGTAGGTCGATTCCAGCACCGGTTTCAGTGACTCATGTTGCCACTGAATGTCCGGGTAGGAGATCTCTTCACGCCCGTGCTTACGGTCAATGAAGTTGTCTACCATGCCCGACTGCAGCGGACCGGGGCGGAACAGGGCTACCAACGCGATCATATCCTCGAAGCAGTCGGGCTTCAGGCGTTTAATCAGGTCTTTCATGCCGCGTGATTCGAGCTGGAACACCGCTGTAGTTTCCGAGCGTTGCAGCATATCGAAACTTTTTTTATCTTCAAGCGGAACCACCGCAATATCGATCGGCGGCTCGCCCTCTTTTTCACGCCGGGCGTTAATCATCGCCAGCGCCCAGTCGATGATAGTCAGTGTACGCAGACCGAGAAAGTCGAACTTCACCAGCCCGGCATATTCCACGTCATTTTTATCAAACTGGGTAACCGGATGATTACCGTTTTCGTCACAGTAAAGCGGGGCAAAATCAGTAATTTTGGTCGGCGCAATCACCACTCCACCGGCGTGTTTACCGGCGTTACGCGTGACGCCTTCCAGCTTGCGCGCCATGTCGATCAGCGCCTTAACCTCTTCATCTGCCTCATAGATTTCCGGCAGCTGTGGTTCAGCAGCAAAGGCTTTTTCCAGCGTCATGCCCGGATCAGGTGGCACTAGTTTCGAAATGCGGTCGACGAATCCGTACGGATGCCCCAACACGCGCCCTACGTCGCGGATGACCGCTTTCGCCGCCATAGTACCGAAGGTAATAATCTGCGACACCGCCTGGCGACCGTACATATCGGCCACGTGCTCAATCACCAGATCGCGCTTTTCCATGCAGAAGTCGACGTCAAAGTCCGGCATCGAAACACGTTCCGGGTTTAGGAAACGTTCGAACAGCAGGTCAAATTCCAGCGGGTCGAGGTCGGTAATTTTCAGCGCGTAGGCCACCAGCGAACCGGCACCGGAACCACGTCCTGGCCCCACGGGCACCTCGTTATCCTTCGACCACTGGATGAACTCCATCACGATCAGGAAATAGCCGGGGAAGCCCATCTGGTTGATCACGTTAAGCTCAATTTCCAGACGTTCGTCGTATTCTGGCCGCTTTTCGCCGCGTAACTTCTCGTCCGGGAACAGGAACGCCAAGCGCTCTTCCAGCCCCTCGCGCGATTTCATCACGAGGAAATCTTCGGTGCTCATTTCACCGGTCGGGAACTGCGGCAGGAAGTATTCGCCAAGGCGAATGGTGACATTGCAGCGGCGGGCGATCTCAACACTGTTTTCCAGTGCTTCCGGGATGTCCGAGAACAGCTCGCACATCTCCTCTTCCGTGCGCATATACTGCTGCGGACTGTAGTTGCGCGGTCGCTTTGGATCGTCGAGAGTGAAACCATCATGAATGGCAACGCGAATTTCATGGGCGTTGAAGTCTGATTCCTGCAGGAAGCAAACTTCATTGGTGGCCACCACCGGGATGCCGTTGGCAATCGCCAGCTCCACCGCCGCGTGCAGATAGGTCTCTTCGTCCTGACGACCCGTACGGATCAGCTCAAGGTAGTAGCGATCGGCAAAATGTTGCTGATAAAACACCAGACAGTCGGCAACCAGCGCGGCGTTGCCGCGCAACAGCATTTTGCCAACATCGCCACGACGCCCGCCGGACAGCAGAATAATTCCCTGCTGATGTTTAACCAGCCAGTCGCGGTCAATCGTTGGGCCTGCCGGACCATATCCACGCTGGTAAGCGTGCGAGATCAGCAGGGTCAGGTTTTGGTAGCCTTCGTTATCTGCCGCCAGCACGGTGATATGCGACAGCTCGTCACCCATCGCTTCACTGGCAACATTAAAATCAGCGCCAATAATCGGCTTCATGCCCTGGCCGTGAGCTGTGCCGTAAAACTTCACCAGACCGCACAGGTTAGTGAAGTCGGTAACGGCAATAGCTGGCATTCCCAGTTTTGCTGCTTTTTTCACCAACGGACCCGTTTTGGCTAGCCCATCGATCATGGAGTAGTCGCTGTGAACGCGTAAATGAATAAAACGAGGTTCAGCCATCTGGGATTCCGTTAAAACTAAGGATGAAAAATTACAGCGCGCGAGCTACCGACGCGCTGATGTCGGCATCCAGTAGCGCATTGCGCACCGGGGCAAAACCGCGACGATGCTGCGGAGTGACGCCATGCTGCGTCAGTTTTTCCATATGCAGCGAGGTCGGATAACCTTTGTGCTGAACGAAGCCATATTCAGGATATAACAGATCGAGCTGTGCCATTTTACGGTCGCGCGTCACTTTTGCAATAATCGAGGCGGCGCTGATTTCGCGCACCAGACTATCACCTTTGACCACGGTCTGGCTCGGCATAGGCAGCAGAGGACAGCGATTGCCGTCAATCAGCATAGAGTCCGGTGTCAGGTGCAGCCCGGCAACCGCACGCTGCATAGCCAGCATGGTGGCGTGCAGAATATTGAGCTGGTCAATCTCTTCCGGCTCGGCACGGCCCAGACTCCAGCTTAGCGCTTTCTCGACGATCTCATCGAACAGCGCCAGACGGCGTTTTTCCGACAGCTTTTTCGAATCGACGAGCCCCACAATCGGACGCGCCGGATCGAGGATCACCGCGGCGGTGACTACGGCACCCACCAGCGTACCGCGCCCAACTTCATCAGCGCCCGCAATCAGCGCAGCACTGGGGTAAATAAATTCACTCACGGGCATAACTCCAGTACAGCGACTGCGGCCTGTTCGTCGGCATTCCAGCGGATCTGGTGGTGCAGCTCGGCAAAGGTTGCCAGCAGCCGATCGCGCGTTTCACCCGCAGCCAGCAATGGCTCTAACGCAGAGGCCAGCTGCTCAGGCTGGCACTCATCCTGCAGCAGCTCTTTGACCAGTTCGCGCTCGGCCAGCAGGTTCGGCAACGAGACATAATCGGTTTTCACCAGACGTTTCGCCATCCAGAAGGTAGACGGCTTCATGCGATACCCCACCACCATCGGGCATTTTGCCAGCATGCACTCCAGCGCGGCAGTACCGGAAGCCAGCAGGGCGGCATCGCTGGCCACCATCGCGGTGCGGCCTTTGCCGTCCAGCAGGTGCATGGGCAGATCGGGTGCAACTTCGGCTTTGATCGCTTTAAATTGCTCGCGCCGCCTAGGGTTTACCAGCGGCACGACGATTTCAAGCTGAGGATATTTCGCCTGCAGCAGCATCGCCGTACGCAGGAAGTCAGCGCTGAGCATTTCGACTTCTGCCCCGCGACTACCCGGCAGCAGGGCGAGGCATACTTCATCTGACGTAATGCCCAGCTCGCGGCGTGCCGCCTGTTTATCCGGCTCGATCGGCATCGCATCAGCCATGGTATGGCCGATAAAACGACAGGGAACGTTGAATCGATCGTAGAAGGCTTTTTCAAACGGCAGGAACGCCAGCACCAGATCAGTGGAGCGGCCAATTTTGAATACGCGCTTCTGGCGCCACGCCCAGACAGAGGGGCTGACGTAATGAATGGTGCGAATACCCTGCTGTTTCAGCTTCCCTTCGAGAGTGATATTGAAATCAGGGGCATCAATGCCAACGAAGACATCTGGCTTCAGGGCGGTAAAGCGGCGGAGCAGGTCGCGGCGGATGTGCAGCAGGCGACGCAGACGGCCCAGCACCTCAACGATGCCCATTACCGCCAGCTCTTCCATCTCATACCAAGCTTCACAGCCTTCGGCCTGCATCAGCGGGCCGGCAACGCCGACAAAACGTGCGTCAGGATGCTTCTCTTTCAGCGCGCGGATAAGACCGGCACCAAGAATATCGCCGGAGGTTTCTCCGGCGACAAGGGCAATCGTTAAGGGATACTTTGGCATGAGTTAACGAATCAGACCCCTTGTGGAACGGGCAAAGAAGTCATAAAACGGCTGAACTTCCGGATGCGCTTTGGCGATTTCAGCAATCTCCGACTTCGCTTCATCCAGCGTCTTGCCGCTGCGGTACAGCAGCTTATACGCCGCAGTAATCGCATGCAGCGCCTCTTTGCTGAAGCCACGGCGCTTCAGGCCCACCAAGTTAACGCCAAACGGCGTGGCATGGTTGCCCTGAGCAATCACGTAAGGAGGAACGTCCTGCGCCACACCGGAGCAGCCGCCAACCATCACGTGCGCGCCGATAACGCAGAATTGATGCACCGCCGTCATACCACCAATGATGGCATGATCGTCCACTGAAACATGACCCGCCAGCGTAGCGTTGTTGGCCAGAATACAGTAATTACCCACCACGCAGTCGTGCGCCACGTGCGCATTCACCATCAGCAGATTGTCGCTGCCGACTTTCGTCAGCCCTTCAGCCTGCGAAGTACCACGATGAATGGTCACGCTTTCACGAATGCGGTTACGGTTGCCAATCTCAACCCAGGTAGGTTCACCCGCGTATTTCAGATCCTGATTAGCTTCACCGATCGAAGCAAACTGGTAGATGGTGTTGTCTTTACCAATAGAGGTGTGACCATTGACCACTACGTGAGATTTCAGAACGGTGCCTTCACCGATCGACACGTTCGCACCCACGGTACAAAACGGACCAATCTGCACACCAGCACCAATAATGGTGCCTTCTTCTACGATCGAACTGGGATGGATTACGGCGGTGCTATCAATCACGAATTAAGCCTCCCGGCTGCGGGCACACATCATCGTTGCTTCGCAGGCAATTTTGCCCTCAACGGTGGCTACGCCTTTAAAGCGGGTTACACCACGGCGGGTTTTCTCGAAGGTGACTTCCATGATCATCTGATCGCTAGGTACCACCGGGCGCTTGAAGCGCGCTTCGTCGATACCGGCAAAGTAATACAGTTCGCCCGGTTCCAGTTTTCCAACGCTCTTAAACGCCAGAATCCCAGTCGCCTGTGCCATTGCTTCCAGAATCAGCACGCCTGGGAAAATCGGTTTACCCGGGAAATGACCTTGGAAAAACGGTTCGTTAACCGAGACATTCTTTACTGCACGCAGAAACTTATTTTCTTCGAAATCAAGTACGCGGTCGACCAGCAAGAACGGGTAACGGTGCGGTAAAAGTTCAATAATCTCTTCAATCTGCAGAGTATGAGTTTTAGTAGTCAAAATACTCTTCCTGTCCTAAAAATTCTGATAGCATCAATAACACGGCCTGCAACGATCTGTCGATCGTCCGCAGGCCGCAAATCATGTTCTGTACGCTTAGCTTTAGCTTTCCCTGCTAGCATATTGTAATTATGAAAGCTAGGCAGGGTAGTGCGATCGCTTAGTGTTCACCGACCTTGCGCTCGATGGCTTTTAAGCGTTTGCTTATTTCATCTATCTTCAGCACCAGAGCTGCAGTTTTGCGCCAAGTTTTGTTGGGCTGTAACGGAATGCCGGAAGAGTATACTCCAGGTTCAGTGATAGGGCGCATCACCATTCCCATCCCTGTGACGGTAACTTTATCACAAATTTCCATGTGGCCATTAATCACGCTGGCCCCACCAATCATGCAGTAGCAGCCAATTTTAAGGCTGCCCGCCATGATGACGCCACCCGCAACCGCGGTATTGTCACCAATCACGACGTTGTGTGCAATCTGGCACTGGTTATCTATGATAACACCATTCCCGATTTTGGTGTTATCAAGCGCACCGCGATCGATCGTCGTACAGGCACCAATTTCGACGTGATCGCCAATGATCACGGTGCCAAGCTGCGGGATCTTCACCCAATTGCCGCGGTCATTAGCGTAACCGAAGCCATCAGCGCCGATCACTGTGCCTGACTGGATCAGACAGTCTCTACCGATCCGCACTTCATGATAGACAGAGACGTTGGCCCACAGGCGGCTACCTGCGCCAATTTGTGTTTTTTTACCGATGAAGCAGCCCGGGCCGATAACCACGTTATCACCGAGTACCACATCAGATTCAATCACCGAGTTAGCGCCAATCGAGACGTTGTTCCCCAATTTTGCGTTTGCATCAATCACGGCACTTGGGGCAATGTTTTGGGCTGGCTGCGGCGTGGTATCCAGCAGTTGCGCCATACGGGCGTAGGTCAGATACGGGTTTTTAACCACCAGCGCTGCACCAGGGAAAAATTCACGGTCTGCTTCAGATAGGACCACAGCGGAGGCCTGACAGGCTGCGAGCTGCTCACGGTAACGGCCGTTTGAGAGAAACGTGATCTGACCGGTTTGGGCGGATTGCATAGAAGCAATGCCGGAGATGGCGATATCGCCATCTCCGTGCAATTCTGCATCCAACTGCTGAGCTAAATCAACCAGTCGAATTGAAAGCATGGCTTATTTAACCTGTTTCAGAACATCAGCAGTGATGTCTTTAGATTTAGCAGCATAAGCAACCGCGTTCTGATCGATAACAACGTCGTAATCTTCGTTATCAGCAACTTTCTGCAAGGCATCCTGGATACGGCTCAGGATTTTATTACGCTCTTCCATCTGACGGCGGCGGTTGTCCTGTTCGAAAGTCTGAGCTTTCGTAGAGAAAGCCTCACGCTGTGCCATCACGTCTTTTTCCATCTTGCTGCGTTCGCTCGGCTTCATGGTAGAGCCGTCACGCTGCAGACGCTGCATTTTGGCTTGCAGATCGAGTTCCATGCCGTGCAACTCAGTTGCACGGCCTTTAAACTCGTTTTCCAACTGTTTCGCAACGGTCGCACGCGCTGGTAACTGTTGGAAAATGCTGGAAACGTTCACCACTGCAATTTTATCAGCAGCCTGAGCACCGGCGGAAACCGCCAGAGCAATACCCAGACCTGCAGCACACAACAACTTTTTCACTATAAAACTCCTTACCATCAACGTTTGTGTCACGGACACATGTGTTGCGCTATATCGTGGCCCGCGTACGGGCTAGGATTAAACAGCGCGATACTCTCTTGCTGCTCTTCCGTGCCAAGGCGAATTACCAAGTATTACCAATGTTAAACTGGAACTGTTCGGCCTTATCTCCGTCATACTTTTTGAACGGCTGAGCGTATGAGAACACCAGCGGTCCCAGCGGCGACATCCATTGCAGTGCTAGACCGGCTGACATACCGATGTTGCTTGGATCGCTATAGTCAGGGATACCTGCTGCACGTGTTTCGGCAGTGTTTTCCCATTTGGTATCCCATACGGTACCCGCATCAACAAACAGCGAGGTACGGACTGAGTTAGCATATTTCTCACTCAGGAACGGCGTTGGTGTAATCAGCTCGGCGCTGACGACAGCCATCGCGTTACCGCCGATAGCATCATCGGAATTACATACCGGGCTGCTGCCAGAACAATCGAAAGAACCGTTATTCAGATAAGCTGCTTTCGGACCGATGTTGTTAGAACGGAACCCACGCACGGAGCTGGAACCACCGGCGTAGAAGTTCTCGTAGAACGGCATCTCTTTCCCGCTCAGACCATTGCCATCGCCTACACGACCACGTCCCAACAGCACCCAAGTACGATCCTGATTCAGCGGCAGATACTGTTGCGTATCCAGCGTGGCCTTGTAGAAGGTATTATCAGAACCCGGAATGGTCACTTTACCATTCAGGTTAGTACGGTTACCTGACGTTGGGAAGAATCCGCGGTCAAGGGTGTTGTACGTCCAGCGGTAGTTGAAGGTGAAGTCATCCGCCGAGTAATCTTCATCGCCGCTCAGCGATGGATTTTGCCTGACTGAGCGCAGATAACGCCACATGGCGATCTGCGGCTGCATGTTGGAGAGGCTGTTATGCACATAGCCTAGACCCACACGCAGGGTGTTATTTTCATTTACCGGGAAGCCCAGCGTGCCGTCTACACCGTAACTCTTGTTGGTATAGTCAGACAGATCGGCATCATCCGCTTTAAAGTCGTTATAGAAAACACGACCGCCCATGCTGACACCGTCAACCGTGAAGTAATGGTCGGTCAGTGAGAATTCAGCGTAGGTCTGGTAGTCATTCTTGGTTCCGCTGATGCCAACGGTATTACCGGTGCCGAGCCAGTTATCTTGGGTTACGCCAACCTGGAAGCTGACGCCGCTCTCGGTGCCGTAACCGACGCCGAAGTTCAGAGTACCGGTGTTACGCTCTTTTATCTTGTAGACCACGTCAACCTGGTCCAGTGAACCCGGCACGCGCTGGGTTTCGGTATTAACGGTTTCGAAGTAGCCGAGGCGATTCAGACGCTTTTTACCCTGCTCAACCAGATCGCTGCCTAACCAAGCACCTTCCATCTGGCGCATTTCACGGCGCAGCACGGAATCTTTCGAGGTATCGTTGCCCTCGAAGCGCACTTCACGCACGTAATAACGGTTACCGACATCCACGTTGATACGCAGTTTAACGGTCTTGTTCGCGTCATTGATTTCAGGCTGCGTCTGTACGCGCGGATACGCGTAGCCATAACGGCCCAGCAGCTTCTTGATATCCTCTTCAATGCGCGTCACTTTCGAGCCGTTGTAAAGTTCACCAGGGGTGATTTTGCTCAGCGTTTCGATTTCGGCAGAGTGTCCCGCTAGGTTACCACTGATAGTGACACCTGAAAGCTTGTACTGATCGCCTTCGTTGATGTTAACCGTGATGTAGATACCCTTTTTGTCTGGCGTCAGGCTGACCTGCGTCGAATCAATGTTGAAACGGGCATAACCGCGGTCCAGATAAAAGCTGCGCAGGGTTTCAAGGTCACCGGCCAATTTTTGCTTCTGGTACTTACGGTCACCTACCACGTTCCACCATGGCACCTCATCACGCAGCTGGAAGCGGGAGATCAGTTCATTAGAGCTGTGCGCCTTGTTACCGACGATGTTGATCTGCTGGATCTTGGCAGAGACACCTTCGGTAAACATCAGTTTCAGGTCAACACGGTTACGCGGCAGCGGAGTGACGACGGCTTTTACGCTGGCGCTGTATTTACCCACGCTGTAGTAGAAGTCTTCCAAGCCTTTCTCAATGGAGGAGATTGTGGTGCGATCCAGTGCTTCACCCACGCGCACGCCAGAGGCTTCGAGGTTCTGCTTGAGCATATCCTCTTTTACCGCTTTGTTGCCAGAGAAAGTGATGCTGGCAATCGTTGGGCGTTCTTTCACCTGAAAGATCAGCGTGCCGCCATCGCGCAGGACCTGAACATCCTCAAAATTTCCGGTCGCAAACAGCGCGCGAATGGTGTTACTGAGATCTTCATCGGAGACAGTGTCCCCAACGCGGACGGGCATACTGAGCAATGCCGCACCGACGGCGACTCGCTGCAGGCCTTCGAAATGAATATCCTTCACTATCACTACGAATTCGTCTGCACCGTATACGGTAGCGCTGCTAAGCAGCAGCGACGCTATGAGCAACTTTTTCATCGCCATCGTGTTTATGCATTCTTCCTAACTGGTTCTCAAGAATAGTTTGCCTGCTGGCAGATATAGCCTTGATAAATCATTGAATAGCGCAAGCCCCATTAACAGCACCAGTACAATCGAGCCGATACGATAACTGAAGTCCTGAACTCGCTCGGACACCGGCCCTCCCTTGATCTTTTCGATCAGCAGGGACAGCAAATGACCACCATCTAACATCAGCAGTGGGAACAAATTGATAATCCCGAGGTTCACGCTAATCAGAGCGAGGAACATCAGGTAGTAAATCAAACCATATTCCGCTGACATCCCGGCTCCCTGCGCGATCGAAATCGGGCCGCTAAGATTGTTCAACTTCACATCACCGACAATCAGTTTGCCCAGCATGCTTACCGTAAGCTTCATCAGCTGCCAGGTTTTTGCACTGGCTTCACCGATCGCTGCAAACGGGCCATACTGGCGTACCGTTCTGTACTCATCTGGTAGAGGGACAATGCGCGGGATAACGCCGGCAAACCCTTCTGCTTTGTTACGAGGATTCACGTCCGGTGTCAGCGTCAAATCGACGGTGCTGCCTTGACGTTCTACCTCCAGCTTAATTTCTTTACCTAGACTGTCACGCACGGTGGCGACAAAACTTTGCCATTGGTCCAAAGGCTGACCATCGACTTTAACGATCCTTACGCCCGCTTGCAAACCTGCCTTGCTAGCAGCGGAGTTCTTCTGCACCTGCGCCAGCACTAACTCGATCTGTGGGCCGCGCGGCTGGATGCCGAGAGAAGCCACCGGATCCTGCTTGTCTGGCTCAAAGTGCCAGTTGCGCAGGTTCACGGTCTTATCACTGGTCTGCTCGCTGCCAAATGGGGCGACGGTAACGACGGTACTCTCGTCGCCAATTCTCGCCACCAGCGCCATGCGCACAGCATCCCAATCAGGCGTTTCGATACCGTCAACGGCTTTAAGTTCCGTTCCTGGCGCAATTTGAGCTTCTGCGGCGGGTGAACCGTTCACTATTTCGCCAACCACCGGGCGCACGCCAGGTACACCGATGATAAATACCAGCCAGTAAGAAAAGATAGCAAAGATAAAATTGGCGATCGGGCCAGCGCTGATAATCGCGGCACGTTGCAAAATGGTTTTATTGTTGAAGGCCTGATGGCGCAGTTCCTGCGGCACGCTTTCGACGCGCTCATCCAGCATCTTGACATAACCGCCGAGCGGGATCAGTGCGATAACATACTCGGTACCCTGTTTGTCAGTGCGCAGCCACAGCGATTTACCAAAGCCAATCGAAAAACGTTCGACTTTTACGCCACAGCGACGGGCCACCCAAAAGTGGCCGAACTCATGAACGGTGATTAAAATCCCCAGCGCAACAATAAATGCAGCAAAACTCCAGAGTACGCTCAGCATAGTGTTTCCCTACAGCGTCCCAAAGACCAGCAACAGCAGGCAGGCAAATACCGGTACCGCAGCGGTGAGGCTGTCAATACGGTCTAGAATGCCGCCATGCCCGGGGATCAGGCTCCCGCTATCTTTGATGCCCGCTTCACGCTTGAACATACTCTCGGTCAGGTCACCCAGAACAGAGGCCAGCGCGGAGACAATCGAGCAAATCAGCAGTGTTATAAGCGATACCTGAAGCGGAGCAAACACGCTGAACAGCCAGCAAATAAGTGCCGAGATTGCCAACCCGCCGAGGAAGCCTTCCCAGGTTTTGCCCGGTGAGACTTTCGGTGCAAGTTTGTGCTTACCGAACAGCTTGCCAAACACATACGCACCGGAATCCGCTCCCCATACGAGGACCATCACATACAACAGCCACCAAGCACCCGCAAAGTGGTCTTCTTGGTAGTGATACTGGCGCAGCGCCAGCATGCCCCAGAAGAACGGAACGATAGTCAGCAGACCGAATATCAGGCGAATGGCGCGTGAATGGCGCCAGAAAGTAGCAGAATTGGGATAAAACAGCACCAGCGCCAGCACGACGATCCACCAACCGAGGGAAACCCAGAGGGGGCCGCAGACCTGTGGCAGATGCACGGAGTGCTGATAGGCAGGCAGTGTGAACAGCATAAAGGCCAGCAGCAGTCCGCACAGCAGCGCCAGCCAGACGCGCTGTGAGCGCGCAGCAAAGCCTGCCAGCTGGCCCCATTCCCATGCTGCCAGCTGGCAGATCGCTAATATGGTGATGGCAAACCCTAACGGCGGCAGCAAGAACAGCGCTGCAATGACGATGGGAATCAGTATAAACGCGGTAATCAGGCGAGACTTTAACAAAGATTACCCCCAGTGCGCTTATGCGCCGCCAAACCGGCGCTCTCGTTGTGCAAACGCATTCAGTGCACCTTCAAAAACTTGTTCATCAAAATCAGGCCAAAGAGTATCGGTAAACCAAAACTCTGCATAGGCGACTTGCCACAGCAGGAAGTTACTAATTCGATGCTCTCCCCCGGTCCTTATTACCAGATCCACAGGCGCTAGTTCATTCAGGCATAGATGCGGTGCCAAGCTCTCTTCTTCGATCTGATCCGGTCGAAGAAGCCCTTCTTGGACCTGCTCTGCGATTTTTCTGACGCCATGGATAATATCCCAACGACCGCCATAATTTGCGGCTATGTTGAGCGTTAATCCATTATTTTGTTGAGTAAGTTCCTCAGCACGGCGAATACACTCCTGTAAGTGGGTGTTAAATCGACCGATATCGCCGATAATTTTCAACCGGACATTATGCTTGTGCAGACTTTTAACTTCGCTGTCGAGTGCCCAGACGAACAACTCCATCAGCGCTAAAACTTCCTGCTGTGGACGATTCCAGTTTTCGCTACTGAAGGCATAAAGCGTCAGCGCATCCAACTTATTGCTGACGGCAAAACTCACGGCGCGGCGCACGGATTTCACTCCCGCTTTATGGCCAGAAATACGCAGCTTGCCTTGGTTTTTAGCCCAGCGACCATTACCATCCATAATGATGGCCACATGGCGGGGACCGTTCCCCTGCTGGTCATCAGTTTTTAATTGATTTCCGGACGACATAACGCGTAACTATTTCCTTAATTCAGAAATACAACGGCTTCTGAAATATCTCACCCGCCCAGCACAAATGGACCGGGCGGATTCAAGTTTGAAGTGCAACGCTAAGCCGCCTGTTTTAGCTCTACAAAGACCACTGAAGGTTGCCGGAACCCAAGGCATTTCCGTGGCCTGCTATTCAGTGCTCCCTGGTACTTGCGGAGCTCGTCATCCGTCACTGCCGTCAGGTCAGTTCCTTTCGGGATAAACTGCCTCAACAACCCATTGGTGTTCTCGTTTAGCCCGCGCTGCCACGAGGCATATGGATGAGCGAAGTAGGTTTCCGCTTCCAACGCGTCAGCGACTTCCTTGTGCCGGGTAAACTCCCTGCCGTTGTCGAACGTGATTGTGTGACAGACGTCCTTATAGCCGCTCAGCATCGAGATAATAGCGGCGGCAACTTCGGCAGAGTCTTTAGAAAAAACCTTCTTCGTCAGATAAATACGGCTTTTACGTTCGACCAG
>NZ_MAYS01000270.1 GCF_001756855.1 Candidatus Erwinia dacicola
CGAGCCTTCACGCAGCTTGGGGATGCGCAGGTCGAGCGTGCCGAGCCGGGTGTTGTACTGTCGGTCACGGTAGCCGTTGTGATAGGTCTCACGCTCATCACAGCGCTCATGGGGCTCTGCGTTGATACACAGAGTGACATCTACCGAATTTACACCACGTCCCAAGAGTCTACCTCGGGTGCCGCGAAAGGATGGGCGCATATCGGGGTGATAAATGTTCTTGAACGCGCCGGCATCTGTATTGACGTCGTGGTCGGATGCTCCGTAGGTGCCTTGGTCGGGATCGCATATGCTACGCAGCGACTGCCGCTGATGGAGCGCTGGGTGCGCTTGTTCAGCTACTGGCAGGTTATACGCCTGATGGATTTTTCATGGTAACGAGGTGGGCTGCCGCGCGGTGAGCGCATGTTTAGTCACGTGCGTGAGTTGATTGGCGAAAATAATATCGAACAATGTGGTTTACCTTTCAGCGCGGCAGTGACTAACATGCAGCTCACCGGTTTACTGGCACCGATGAGCTGGAACGGTTACTGGCTGGTAGATGGCGCGGTGGTCAACTAGGTACCTATCTCCCTGACGCGTGCGCTGGGCGCTGATATCGTTATTGCCATGGATTTGCAGCGCTATGCGCATCTGATGCAGCAGGACTTGCTATCAGTGACGCCAGAATCCGGCGATAAGCAACCTCTACCGCAGCCTGACAGCTGGAATGACCGCCTGCGTCAGCGCATTAGCGGCCTTAAGCTACGTAGAGTAAATCACACACCCGGCACCATGGAGATCATGTTTACCTCTATTATACAGGTGCTGGAAAATCGGTTGAAGCGCAATCGTATGGCGGATGACCCGCCAGATATGCTATTACAACCCTTCTGCCCGCAAATTTCTACCCTAGACTTCCACCGGGCCGAAGAGGCCATTGATGCGGGGAGACTGTCCGTTGAGAAAAAAATAGATAAATTGTTACCTCTGGTCCGTGACAAGCAACAATAGCGTGGTCAAAAAGCGACTACTTCGGCCAATTCTGAGAGGCATAAAGGGCGTTTATAGACCACTATTGAGGTATCTGCTATGCCAGGGGGAAGCAATGGAAAAACTATTAAGTGGAAAACATATTCTCCTCGTTGAGGACGAAGTCGTTTTTCGTTCTCTGCTGGATAACTTTCTCTCTGCGCTAGGTGCCGTGGTCACGTTGGCTGATGACGGCATGCACTCACTGGAAATCCTGAGCCGTTCTCTGCCGGATTTGATCATCTGCGACCTCGCCATGCCACGCATGGACGGTATCAAACTGGTTGAGCATCTGCGCAGCAAGGGAAACTCATTACCCATTTTGGTTATCTCGGCCACCGAGAATATGTCGGATATCGCCCACGTCCTGCGTTTGGGCGTGCAGGATGTGCTGCTCAAGCCGGTTAAAGACCTCGCGCGCCTGCGCGAAGCGGTATTCGAGTGCCTCTATCCATCAATGTTTACCTCTAAAGTGGAAGAGGACGAACAGCTTTTTCAAGACTGGGACGCGCTGGTCAGTGACCCGCAGGCCGCCGCCAAACTCCTCAAGCAGCTGCAACCGCCGGTGCAGCAGACGATGGCCAACTGTCGCATCAACTATCGCCAGCTGACGATGGCAGAGCAGCCAGGACTGGTGCTTGACGTGGCGGCATTATCGGAACGCGATCTCGCTTTCTATTGTCTCGATGTCACCCGAGCCGGCGATAACGGCGTGATGGCCGCATTACTGCTACGCGCCATGTTTAACGGACTGCTGCAGGAGCAGCTTTCCGGACAGGGGCAGCGGCTGCCCGAGCTGGGCGGTCTGTTAAAACAGGTCAATCTACTGCTGCGGCAGGCCAACCTGAAAGGTCAATTTCCACTGTTGGTGGGCTACTACCATCAGGGTTTGAAGAATCTGCTTCTCGTTTCTGCGGGTTTAAACTCCACTCTCAATATTAATGCACACCAGATACAGCTAAGCAATGGTGTCCCTCTTGGCACCATGGGCAGCACACATCTTAATCAAATCAGCCAGCGGTGTGATGCCTGGCAGTGTCAAGTTTGGGGCACCGGAGGCCGACTGCGCCTGATGTTGTCTACGGATTAACCGCTGCCTTACTATTTTCATCTGGCTCTGGCAGACAGGGCCATAGATAAGCTTTACACTCGGGTAATAGTCTTAATTTGCACTAAAATGGTTTATCTAGGATAAATCTGCGTGGGTTCAACTGGTATAGCCAACTCGTTTTAAACTCGACATATCAAGTAATAACTTGAACGGCCTAAAGAGAGGTGCTTAGATGTCTGCCTATAAGTCCAAAGTAAAAAATAAAAAAAGCGGTTATCCCTGTTGCTGCTTTGGGAACGCGTATATAGCCAGCTACCAAAGCTATTCCAAAAGAAATGCTGCCGCTGGTCGATAAGCCGTTAATTCAGTATGTCGTTAAATGGTTTATTTAGGATAAATCTGCGTGGGTTCAACTGGTATAGCCAACTCGTTTTAAACTCGATATATCAAGTAATAACTTGAACGGCCTAAAGAGAGGTACTTAGATGTCTGCCTATAAGTCTAAAGTAAAAAAAGCGGTTATCCCTGTTGCTGGTTTGGGAACGCGTATGCTGCCAGCCACCAAAGCTATTCCAAAAGAAATGCTGCCGCTGGTTGATAAGCCGTTAATTCAGTATGTCGTTAACGAGTGTGTCGCTGCTGGGATCAATGAGATTGTGCTGGTTACGCACTCTTCTAAAAACTCGATTGAAAACCACTTCGATACCAGTTTCGAGCTGGAAGCAATGCTAGAAAAACGCGTTAAGCGCCAGCTGCTGGAAGAAATTCAGTTTATCTGCCCACCGCACGTAACGATCATGCAGGTTCGTCAGGGTCTGGCGAAAGGCCTCGGTCATGCTGTTATGTGCGCATGGCCAGTGATTGGCAATGAGCCAGTTGCGGTGATCCTGCCGGACGTTATCCTCGACGAATATGAGTCAGACCTGTCGAAAGACAACCTAGCTGAAATGATGAAGCGCTTCGACGAAACCGGTCACAGCCAGATTATGGTTGAGCCAGTCGCTGACGTGACCGCTTACGGCGTAGTTGACTGCCAGGGTGCAGAGCTGAAGCCTGGCGATAGCGCACCAATGGTTGGTGTGGTTGAGAAGCCGAAAGCGGACAAAGCACCGTCTAACCTCGTAGTTGTTGGTCGTTACGTTCTCTCTGCCGATATCTGGTCACTGCTGGCGAAAACCCCTCCGAGCACCGGTGATGAGATCCAACTGACTGACTCCATCGCCATGCTGATGGAAAAAGAGACCGTAGAAGCTTATTACCTGAAAGGTGTGAGCCACGACTGCGGCAATAAGCTGGGCTATATGCAGGCCTTCGTTGAATACGGTGTGCGTCACAATACGTTGGGCAGCGATTTCAAAGTGTGGCTGGAAAGCACCGTAGGCAATAATAAGTAAGTTTAATTTCTAACCGGGACAATTCAATGAAAGTCACCGTATTTGGTATTGGCTATGTTGGTCTGGTTCAGGCTGCGGTTTTGGCCGAAGTCGGACATGACGTTCTTTGCATCGATGTCGACGAAAATAAAGTCGAGAATCTGAAGAAAGGGATCATTCCTATTTTTGAACCGGGCCTGACGCCGCTGGTTATACAGAACTATGAGGCCGGACGCCTGAAGTTCTCCACTGACGCAGCAGCTGGCGTCAACCACGGGATTATGCAGTTTATCGCGGTAGGTACGCCACCTGATGAAGACGGTTCAGCGGACCTGAAATATGTTACCGCAGTGGGGCGTACCATTGCTCAGCATATGCAAGAGCATAAAGTGGTGCTCGACAAGTCGACTGTGCCAGTCGGTACAGCTGACCGTATGCGTCAGGTCATGGAAGAGACATTGAAAGGGCGAGGCATTGAGCTGACCTTTGACGTGGTCTCCAACCCTGAGTTCCTGAAGGAAGGAGCAGCAGTCAGCGACTGTATGCGGCCTGAGCGTATTGTTATCGGTACTGATAACGATGAAGTGGTTGAACTGTTGCGCGAGCTGTATGAGCCGTTTAACCGCAATCACGATCGCATGATCCTGATGGATATTCGTAGTGCTGAATTGACCAAATACGCAGCAAACTGCATACTGGCGACCAAAATCAGCTTTATGAATGAAATCTCTAACCTAGCCGAACGCTTGGGTGCAGATGTTGAAAAAGTGCGTCTGGGAATTGGTTCTGATTCACGAATCGGCTATTCATTCATTTATGCTGGCTGTGGCTACGGCGGCTCCTGCTTCCCGAAAGACGTTCAGGCGCTGATCCGTACCGCAGAGCAGATCGGCTATAAGCCGCGTCTGTTGCAGGCGGTTGAAGATGTCAACGATTCGCAGAAGACCAAACTGCCGACGTTTATCAAGCGTCACTTCTGTGAGAATTTGCAGGGCAAAACCTTTGCACTGTGGGGGCTGTCATTTAAGCCAAACACCGACGACATGCGTGAAGCTTCCAGCCGCGTGCTGATGGAGTCACTGTGGCAGGCGGGTGCAACCGTGCAGGCTTTCGACCCGGAAGCAATGGACGAAGCGCAGCGTATCTACGGTCACCGCAGCGCTCTCAAACTGATGGGAACTAAAGAAGCTGCCCTGCAGGGCGCAGATGGCTTGGTCATCTGTACCGAATGGCAGAATTTCCGCGCACCTGATTTTGACGTAATTAAAAATGCTCTAAAAGAACCCGTGATTTTTGATGGTCGTAACCTGTATGATCCAGAAAAAATCAGCAAGCGCGGTTTTGTTTATTATGCAATCGGCCGCGGAGCATCTCTTCAAACTGCATAATAAATGAGGGTAGTATGAAATATCTGGTTACCGGTGCAGCAGGCTTTATTGGCTTTCATGTCTCCCTGCGCCTGTTGACTGCCGGTCACCAGGTTGTCGGGCTCGACAACCTGAATGACTATTACGACGTTAATCTTAAGACAGCCCGTCTTGACCTGATTAAAAACCACCCCGAATTCACCTTTGTGAAAGGAGATCTCGCCGATCATGAAGGCATTGCCGAACTGTTCCAGACTCAGCGCTTTCAGCGTGTCATTCACCTCGCCGCGCAGGCGGGTGTGCGTTATTCCTTAGAAAACCCGCTGGCTTATGCCGACGCCAATTTAATTGGTCATCTCAATATTCTTGAAGGGTGCCGCCATAACCAGGCGGAGCATATGTTATATGCCTCTTCCAGCTCGGTGTATGGATTAAATCGCAAGATGCCATTCTCAACCGACGACTCGGTTGACCACCCGGTATCGCTGTATGCCGCGACCAAAAAAGCCAATGAGCTGATGTCCCATACCTATTCACATTTATATGGTATTCCTACGACTGGTCTGCGCTTCTTCACCGTTTATGGTCCGTGGGGACGCCCAGATATGGCGCTGTTTAAATTTACCCGCGCAATGATCGCGGGTGAAAAAATCGATGTCTATAACCACGACCAGATGCGTCGTGATTTCACTTATATTGACGATATCGCCGAAGCTATTCTGCGCTTACAGGATGTTATCCCGCAGGCGGATAATAGCTGGACGGTTGAAAGCGGCAGCCCGGCAACCAGCTCTGCGCCTTACCGCGTATACAATATCGGCAACAGCCAGCCCGTTACGCTGATGTCGTATATCGAAGCGCTGGAGAATGCTCTGGGGCAGACTGCGCAGAAAAATATGCTGCCTATGCAGCCGGGTGACGTGATGGAAACCAGCGCCGATACCAGCGCATTATATAAGGTGATTGACTTCAAGCCGCAGACGTTAGTTGAAGAGGGCGTGGCGCGCTTTGTTGCGTGGTATAAAAATTTCTATCGGGTATAAGCCCGGCAGCCCAAAGAAAAAGGATGCCATGATGGCTTCTTTTTTTTATCTACGCTTGGTAGCTGTAACAAAATGGAGGGAAACGCCCTATGTAGTGGTCAACTAAT
>NZ_MAYS01000271.1 GCF_001756855.1 Candidatus Erwinia dacicola
CGCGGGAGATCAAGCTCTCTGGCGATGGTAGCCGGTTTGACACCTTCACCACGCCGCTTTTCAATGTAGAACCGCTCTTTCTGAGTCAGATGTTTTCCCTGCATGCAACAGGCTCTCCAGTAGGACCAGAACGGAGATTTTATCCGGGTCTGGCCAGTGGGTCACTTTGTTGCGTTTCGAGTGGGAATGGGGCCCAGAACTATGACAACTACGATAGTTTCGTGACCGTATGGCGCACCGACACCATTGCATTCACCGCCTCTACGCTCTCCTTTATGCTGGAGAATCTGGCTAAGCCAGTAATCGTGACGGCGTCATGGATCCCACTGAAGCAGCTGCGCTCTAACGGGCAGAGAACCCGCTTAACTCGCTGTTTGTCGCAGCAAACTAACCGATCAATGAAGTCAGGCTGTTCTTCAACAACACCCTGTACCGTGGTAATCGCACCACTAAGGCGCACTCCTATGGGTTTAACGCCTTTGCTTCGCCAAACCTAGCCCCGCTGCTGGAAGCCGGTATCCATATTCGCCGCCTCAATACGCCACTGGCAATGCCTTGGCACACGCCGGTGTGATCAGCGGAGCTGTTCTGACCGTGGAAGCAACACTGACCAAGCTGCACTTCCTGCTGAGCTAGGATCTGAGCAGTGGAGAGATCCGCCAGCAGATGACGCAGAACCTGCGCGGCGAATTAACTCAGCATTAACCCGTGGAGAGTGGTATGAGTGCACGTCAGGCACTGTTACTCATCGACTTACAGAATGATTTCTGTCTGGGCGGCGCGCTAGCGGTAGCCGAAGGCGACCAGACTATTGCGGTGGCTAATCTTCTGGCGGCTGAGTTCTGCGCACAAGGTGAGCCAGTCATCGCCACGCTAGACTGGCACCCTGCCGGGCACGGTAGTTTTGCCTTCACGGCGGGTAATATCCCCGGCACCGTGGGTGAACTGCGTGGATTATCCCAAGTGTGGTGGCTGCACCTTGAACTGGACCGTTCGCTGATTAGCACGGAGATCTGTAAAGGCGAAAATCTACAGATTGACAGCTACAGCGCGTTTTCTGACAACGGACAGCGTCAGCAGACGCATCTACACGCGTGGTTGCAGCAGCACGCTATCACCTCACTGTCGGTGATGAGGCTGGCAATGGACTACTGCGTGAAGTACAGCGTGCTGGATGCGTTGGCACTCAGTTATCAGGTCACGCTGGTGTCCGCAGGCTGCCGTAGTGTCAACCTGCGCCCAGATGCCGGAGCGGTAATCCTCTAAATGGATAAAAAACGCCGGGAAGTTAGCAGATCGGACCGACGATTCTTTGTGCAAATTATTCCTATAGGAATAATTTACTGCAGCGTGATTTGCGTGACGTCGTCATCGCCAATACCAAACTATTCTTTCAGCTGTTTCTTACTCTTGGTCATGATCTCCCCGCCCTTCACCACGCTCATGTGCTGCGGGTTATCGTTGTGACGCACCTGCCACAGCAATACCAGCTGCAGGCTGTTCTCTTTCTGCTCTGCGGTTAATGCCACGCCGTCAGCACATTTGCCGGTTTCTACCGCCGTCGCCAGACTCTGATACACTTCAGGCGTCATGCTGGCAATCATTTCATCCAGTTCCATTGCGCCTTACCCCTGAGTGCTGTTTCCGTCTTCGTCTGTGAAGCTCAGCGAGGCGGAGTTAACACAGAAGCGCTCTCCAGTTGGCTGCGGGCCGTCTGGGAACACGTGCCCCAAGTGGGCATCACAGCTGCCGCAGCGGATTTCAACGCGCTGCATACCGTGGGAATCGTCTTCCAGATAGTGGATAGCCTCATCGCTGTAGGGTTCGTAGAAACTCGGCCAGCCGCAGTCGGAATCATATTTACTGCCAGACAGGAACAGCGGAGCCTTGCACACCAGACAGTGGTATATGCCTTCGTCTTTGTTATGCAACAGTTTACCGGAGTACGGAGGTTCGGTGCCGCGCTGCTGGGTAACGTAGCGCTGCATCTCGTTCAACTCATTTTCAAGTGAGAAAGGTATATTTTCATTAGCCATGCTAGACTCTCTGGCAGTGTTGTTTTCTCGATTCCGTCAAGGTGGTGTAAAT
>NZ_MAYS01000272.1 GCF_001756855.1 Candidatus Erwinia dacicola
TTCGAACTTGAATCCGCCGAATCCGCCGATTGCCCAACTGTAAACCACCCCAGTCGGCATTAAGAAGATCTAAGGATGTGAAAGCAGCAGCCTTGTTCGAGCAGGATAAACGGGATCTGCTGGATCTGGTGCGCGCCCGGGATATCACCAATGCGACCGAAGTGGTGCTGCGTAAAATCACCACCACGCAGAATGCTTTCTTCGATATCGTGGTGGCCTTTGCCGACTCGCAGTCTGGCTAGCTTCAGGCCGAAGGGGTTAAGGCGGTGAAGAATGGCTCAACGGCGATTAAGATCGTGCTGATCTTTTCCGCGCTGGCGATTATTGCGGCGGGCAATATGGATCTCTCCGTCCGTACCGAGCAGCAGGCCAGCTCGCTGTAAGAGACCGCTTCGGCAATGGAACAGATTCACCTCAACGGTGAAGCAGAACGTCAACAACGCACGGCAGGCCAACCAGCTAGCCGCGCAGGCTTCACAAGTTGCCGTGCAGAGCGGTGATGCGGTGAAACAGGTTGTCAGCACCATGGAGATGATTAACGGATCGTCGAAGAAAATCGTCGATATCATCAGCGTGATTGACGGCATTGCCTTCCAGACCAACATCCTAGCGCTGAAGGCCGCCGTTGAAGCCGCACGCGCTGGCGAGCGGGGGCGCGGTTTCGCCGTGGTCGCCCCCGAAGTACGCAGCCTTGCGCAGCGTTCGGCTTCAGCTGCAAAAGAGATCGCGCAGATGATTCAGTATTCGGTGAGTAAAGTCCATGAGGGCGGCAAACAGGTGGCGAAAGCAAGTTTCACCATGGATGAAGTGCTCGCCAGCGTGAAAAGTGTTACGCAGATCATTGGCAAAATTTTGATTGCCAGCTTAGAACAAAACAGCGGTATTGCGTGCAGTCGATGCAAAAACAGGCAGATCAGCTGTCAGTCGCCATTCGCGCATTTAAGGTCAACGAGCCTGCGTTTCAGTATGCGGACAAAAAAATAGCTGCACAAGGGGGCTATTTAGCTACTGCAGTAGCGACCAAAGTAGAGTTCGCCCCCTGCAGTCGTTAAGCTTTGGCTTTGGCAACGGCAACCATAGCTGGGCGCAGCAGGCGACCGTTCAGGGTATAACCGCGCTGCATCACCATAAGCACGTGGTTTGGTGCGACCTCTTCAGACTCCATCATCGACATGGCCTGATGCACTTCCGGGTTGAACGGCACCTTGGTGTCGCCAACCACTTCCATGCCAAACTTGCGTACCGCACCCAGTAGTGACTTCATGGTTAGGTCGATGCCTTCAATCATCGAAGCCAGTTCCGGGTTCTCTTTATCGACCACTTCCAGCGCGCGCTCTAGGCTATCGATCACTGGCAGTAGCTCGTTGGCGAATTTTTCCAGCGCAAATTTATGCGCTTTTTCCACATCCAGTTCGGCACGGCGACGGATGTTTTCGATTTCTGCCTGAGCACGCAGCTGCGCATCACGCAGGCCACCCAGAGAGTCGGCCAGCTGTGCTTCCAGCTCAGCAATACGCCCATCACGCGGATCCACCACTTCTGTTATTTCCGCGTCCTGGTTTTGTGCCTGCTCCATCTCGATTTCGTGTGAAACTTGCTCGTTTGGTGTGTTCTGTTCTTTACTACTCATGAATTTCTCCGCGTTTGTGCATATTCATCTTGCTGGTTCGCTTATTATGGGGATAAGAATCGCGGTTTCAAGGGAACTAGTCACATTGTCGGGGGAGTTTACCTCGTAAGGAATGCCAGTAACATGAATAGCCACTTCAACTGCATTGGGATCGTCGGCCATCCGCGCCACCCTACCGCACTCAGCACCCATGAAATGCTGTATCGCTGGCTGACTGGGAAAGCCTATCAGGTCATTATTGAGCAGCAGATCGCGCGCAAGTTGAAACTGGATGGCGTCTTGACCGGAACGCTGGCGGAGATTGGCCGCAAGGCCGATCTGGCGGTGGTGGTCGGCGGTGATGGCAATATGCTGGGTGCGGCCAGAGTGCTTGCACGCTATGACATCAAAGTGATCGGCATTAACCGTGGCAACCTTGGTTTTCTCACCGACCTCGACCCGGATAACGCGCAGCAGCAGCTGACCAACGTGCTGGAAGGCGAATACTTCGTTGAGACCCGCTTCCTGCTGGAAGCGCAGGTTTGCCGCCAGTCCGGCACGCCGCGCATTGGCACGGCAATAAACGAAGTGGTACTGCACCCGGGCAAAGTGGCGCATATGATCGAGTTCGAGGTCTATATTGACAAGAACTTTGCGTTCTCGCAACGATCCGATGGCCTGATTATTTCCACGCCGACCGGTTCCACCGCCTATTCACTCTCTGCCGGCGGGCCGATCCTAACCCCGTCGCTGGATGCGATTGTGCTGGTGCCGATGTTTCCGCATACCCTTTCGGCACGCCCGTTAGTGATCAACAGCAGCAGCACCATCCGCCTGCGGTTTTCCCATATGCGCAGTGATCTAGAGATCAACTGCGACAGCCAGATTGCGCTGCCTATCCAGCAGGGAGAGGATGTATTAATCCGCCGCAGTGATTACCACCTGAATCTAATTCACCCGGAAAATTATAATTATTTCAAAACATTAAGCTCAAAACTAGGATGGTCAAAAAAATTATTCTAAAAAGCGTGCTGCCTGAGTTTACTGTTTATAAAACCAGTATATACTGTATGGAAAACCATATCTGTGTTTTCATACAGGAAAGACAATTATGTTGGTACAACTGACCATCAGTAACTTCGCGATTGTTCGCGAACTTGAGATCCACTTTCAGCACGGAATGACGGCTATCACCGGGGAAACCGGTGCGGGTAAATCCATCGCTATTGACGCGCTGGGTTTGTGTCTGGGTGGTCGTGCCGAAGCTGATATGGTGCGCCAGGGGGCAGTGCGGACCGATATCTGCGCGCGCTTCTCCCTCAAAGATACCCCTTCCGCGCAGCGCTGGCTGACGGACAACCAGCTGACTGACGGTAATGAATGTCTGCTGCGCCGCGTGATCAGCAGCGACGGTCGCTCACGCGGCTTTATCAACGGCACTGCGGTGCCCCTCTCCCAGCTGCATGACCTCGGCCAAGTGCTTATCCAGATCCACGGCCAGCACGCCTATCAGCTGCTGCTCAAACCTGAACACCAGAAAACGCTGCTGGATGCCTACGCCGGTGAGCCTCTGCTGGTGCAAAACATGGCGCAGCACTACCGTCAGTGGCATCAGAGCTGCCGCGCGCTGGCACAGCATCAGCAGCTGACGCAGGAGCGTGAAGCGCGTCGTGAGCTGTTGCAGTATCAGCTAAAAGAGCTGAACGAGTTTGCGCCGGTCAGCGGCGAATATGAGCAGATTGATGAAGAGTATAAGCGCCTAGCGAACAGTGGGCAACTGCTCTCAACCAGCCAGCAAACCCTGCTGATGCTGACCGATGGCGAAGAGAACAACCTGCAAAGCCAGCTGTATACCGCGCGCCAGCTGATGACCGAGCTGATTGAGATGGACGACAAGCTGAGCGGAGTGTCTGGCATGCTGGAAGAGGCAGCGATCCAGATTAGTGAGGCCAGCGATGAGCTGCGCCACTACTGTGACCGCCTCGACCTTGATCCTAACCGCCTACACGAGCTGGAGCAGCGCCTGTCGCGCCAGATTAGCCTAGCATGCAAGCATCACCTCGCGCCGGAAGAGCTGCCCGTATTTCATCAGCAGCTGCTGGCAGAACAGCAGCTGCTTGACCAGCAGGAGAGCGAGCAAGACGAGCTAAGCGAAGCCGTTAGCGTACACTATGCTGCTGCCCTGAGCTGCGCACATCAGCTGCATGAGCGCCGCACTCATTTCGCCAATGAGCTGAGCGGGCTAATCACCGACAGCATGCATACACTGTCGATGCCGCATGGCCGCTTCAACATTGAAATTCATTTCAACCCTGACCACCTGACGGCTGAAGGCGCGGACCGTATCGATTTCCGCGTCAGCACCAACCCTGGTCAGCCGGTTCAGCCGCTGGGCAAAGTGGCATCGGGCGGTGAGTTGTCGCGTATCGCGCTGGCCATCCAAGTGATCACCGCACATAAAATGAATACGCCAGCGCTGATTTTCGATGAGGTGGACGTGGGTATCAGCGGGCCAATCGCCGCGGTGGTCGGTAAGATGCTGCGCCAGCTGGGTGAGTCCACTCAGGTGATGTGCGTGACGCACCTGCCGCAGGTTGCGGGCTGTGGTCATCAGCATTTCTACGTCAGTAAAGAGACTGACGGCGCGATGACCGAAACGCATATGCAACCGCTGAACAAGCGCGCACGCCTGCAGGAACTGGCACGTTTACTGGGCGGCAGCGAGGTCACGCGCAACACGCTAGCGAACGCCAAAGAGCTTTTAACCGCCTAATCATTGCACTTTTTTACCGGATTGCGGTCATATCGTTGCTTCGCAGAGGTTTTAAACTGCGGAAAGGTTTATTATCATCGGCAGCTTACACTGGTATCGTAGTTGCACACTGATAGATCCATGTCCTAGAGCGGCTTGTTTCAGGGAGTCCGGGGATACGAATATAGCCACAAAGGAATAAACATTGATTATGCGCTGTAAAACGCTGACTGCTGCCGCGGTGGTTCTTCTGATAATGACCGCTGGATGTTCCACTCTGGAGCGAGTGGTTTACCGCCCGGATATTAACCAAGGCAACTACTTGGTCGCCAATGACGTGGCTAAAATCCATACTGGCATGACCCAACAGCAGGTTGCTTACACGCTGGGCACGCCGATGATGCACGACCCGTTTGGTAAAAACGTATGGTATTACGTATTCCGTCAGGAGCTAAGCCGCGAGCCGGTGAAACAGCAGACGCTGACCCTGACGTTTGATCAGAACGGCACGCTGACCAACATTGATAACAAACCTGCACTGAACAAAACGAAGGTTAATCTTCTGTTCATACAGGGGCCGCCCCTCTTTTAAACTGAACCCCAGAAGTTGGACATGCTTAAACCGACGGCACTGTTGCAAAGTT
>NZ_MAYS01000273.1 GCF_001756855.1 Candidatus Erwinia dacicola
TTCATGGTTGGGCGCTCTCAGAAGAGGCGATTCAATCTCCTAACCATCAAGCAGGCCACGCGCCTGTAAAGTATCAGACTATTATTTCCAGTTTCGCGTAGGCAGCAACCAGCCACTTAATGCCCTGCCCCTGGAAGGCAACCTGCAGACGACTGTGTTCGTCGCTACCTTCCAGATTGACGATTGTCCCTTCACCAAACTTGGCGTGGCGCACGCGCTGACCAAGGGCAAAGCCGCTGTCATTTTGCGTCACCGGCGTGCCCATGCGCTGATGATTCACCGGGCGGGTAACGCTGGCGCGCAGGCGAACTTCCTCGATGCACTCTTCCGGCAGTTCGCCGATAAAGCGCGACGGACGGTGATACACCTCTTTGCCATACAGACGTCGGGTTTCCGCATAGGTCAGGGTCAGCTTTTGCATAGCACGCGTCACGCCAACGTAGGCCAGACGACGCTCTTCCTCCAGCCGCCCGCCCTCATCTAGCGACATCTGGCTCGGGAACATCCCCTCTTCCATGCCGACAATAAACACCTGCATAAACTCCAGCCCTTTGGCCGAGTGTAGGGTCATCAGCTGCACCGCATCCTGCCATTTGTCGGCCTGGCCTTCACCGGCTTCCAGCGCGGCATGGGACAGAAATGCCTGAAGCGGCATCAGGTTTTCATCTTCATCCTGATAGGCATACTGGCGCGTGGCGTTCACCAGCTCCTCAAGGTTCTCAATACGCGCTTGGCCTTTCTCACCTTTTTCCTGCTCGTACATGATCCACAGGCCAGAGTCTTTGATTACCCGGTCAGTCTGTACGTACAACGGCATCTCAACCGTTTCCTGCGCCAGCGAATCAACCAATTCGGTAAAGCGCTGAAGAGCAGAGGCGGCACGCCCAGCCAGCGCTTTCTCCTGCAAGAGTGCGCGCGTAGCCTGCCACAGCGTGAGCTGGCTCTCGCGTGAAGTCTGGCGTACCACATCCAGCGTGCGGTCACCAATACCGCGCGTTGGCGTATTCACCACGCGTTCGAACGCCGCGTCATCGTTGCGGTTAGAGATCAGGCGCAGATAGGCCAGCACGTCTTTGATCTCTTGGCGTTCGAAGAAGCGCATCCCGCCGTAGATCCGGTAAGGTAGGCTGGTTTGCAGCAGCGCCTCTTCCAGCACGCGCGACTGGGCGTTACTGCGGTAGAGAATGGCACAGTCGTTCAGTGCACCGCCGTTCTCCGTCCACACCTTAATTCGGTTCACCACAAAGCGCGCTTCGTCCAGCTCGTTAAACGCGCAGTAGATAGCGATAGGCTCACCGTCGCTGTCTTTGGTCCACAGCTCTTTACCTAAGCGCCCGTTGTTGTTGGCGATCAGGGTATTGGCGGCTTTCAGAATGTTGTTGGTCGAGCGGTAGTTCTGCTCAAGACGGATAGTTTCTGCGCCGGGAAAATCATTGAGGAAACGCTGGATATTTTCTACCTGCGCCCCGCGCCAGCCGTAGATTGACTGGTCATCATCGCCGACGATAATCACTTTGCCGCTATCGCCCGCCAGCATGCGGATCCAAGCGTACTGGATGTTGTTGGTATCTTGGAACTCGTCCACCAGAATATTGATAAAGCGCTTGCGGTAGTGATTAAGAATATGCGGCTTGTTCAGCCACAGCTCGTGTGAGCGCAGCAACAACTCGGCGAAGTCTACCAGCCCGGCGCGATCGCAGGCTTCCTGATAGGTCTGGTAGATCTTCAGCGAAATCTGCTCAATCAGGTTGCCGTAGCTTTCGATATGTTTCGGCCGCAGCCCTTCATCTTTTTTGCCGTTGATGTACCACATCCCCTGACGGGCGGGCCACTGCTTCTCATCAAGGTTCATCGCATTGATGAGGCGCTTAAGCAGGCGCAGCTGGTCTTCACTGTCGAGGATCTGGAAATCCTGCGGCAGGTTAGCATCGAGGTGGTGCGCACGTAGCAGGCGGTGCGCTAGGCCGTGGAAGGTCCCGATCCACATGCCGCCCTGACTGGTGCCGATCAGCTGTTCGATGCGGTGGCGCATCTCCGCTGCCGCTTTATTGGTGAAGGTCACCGCCATGATCGAATACGGAGAATAGTTTTCAACCGCCATCAGCCAGGCAATGCGATGTACCAGCACGCAGGTTTTACCACTGCCAGCACCGGCCAGCACCAGCAGGTTGCTGCGCGGGGCGGCTACGGCTTCGCGTTGTTTGTCATTCAAGCTGTCGAGCAGGTCAGAAACGTCCATAAGCACCGTCGAAGATCGGGGGCGGCGTCAGGCCACCCCCTAGATATTTAACCAGCTTATTATACAAGCGCAGTTAAAGAAGCCAACTGCGAAATTTCCAGCGTGGGAAGCAGGCGGGTATCGTCGATATGCATCAGATTCCCTTCACGCAGGTTAATCCAGCACGCCTGCATCCCGCAGCGAACTGCACCGGCAACGTCGGTGGTGAGATCGTCACCGATATGCAGGATCTGCTCGGGGCGCAGATTCAGCTTTTCAGCAGTCGTTTGATACATATCCTGATACGGTTTCGCGCGCCCGTCTGGACCGGCACGCAGCACAAACTGGAAGTAGTGATCCAGCCCGCACAGATGCGGTTCAGCGTTACCGTTTGTGATCGCCACCAGCGGAATGTGTTTGGCCAGCGCGGTTAGCGTCTGGTGCGTCTCTTCAGGAATTTCGATCTGGCTGCGCCAGTGGGCGAACACGTCCATCACCTCGTGCGAGCCGTTGGCGGCTTGGGTGGCAACAATGCCGACATCCAGCATCGCCTGCTCAACCGCACGGCGGCGCCATTCGCTGACGTCATGATAGATTTCCGGCTCGGCGGCCAGCAGGCGATCGCGCACCTGCTGATACTGTTCAACGCTGTAATCCTTCAGTAAAGGATGATGCGCCTGCAGCGCAGCGTGGGACTCTTTAGTGGTACGACGGATAACCGGGGAGTTGTCATACAGAGTGTCGTCGAGGTCGAAGGTCATCGCCGCAATCGGGCGCAGTGGTCGGTAAAAGTGCATCAGGATTTTCCTCGTTTCGCACGGGGATGAGCAGCATCGTAAACCGACGCTAGGTGTTGAAAGTCGAAATGAGTATAGATCTGAGTGGTGGTCAGGTTGGCGTGACCGAGCAGCTCTTGCACCGCGCGCAAATCGCCGCTGGATTCCAGCATATGCGTGGCAAAAGAGTGGCGCAGTTTGTGCGGATGAACGTGGCCAGACAGCCCCTGCTTCACGCCCCATTCGGCAAAGCGCTTCTGTACGTTGCGCGCCGAGATACGCCGACCCTGCTTCGCCAAAAACAGCGCGTAATCTTCGGGTGCAAACAGCTCGCGCAGCGCCAGCCAGTATTCAAGCCACAGCACCGCCGTGCGGCCAATAGGCAGGCGGCGCTCTTTGCTGCCTTTACCCTTCACCCAGACTTCACCCGTCGCGAGGTCGAGATGACCGAGATCGATACCAACCAGTTCAGACAAGCGCAGCCCTGCGCCGTACATTACTTCCAGCATCGCACGGTCACGTACCGCCAGCGGATCGTTAAGGTCAATCTCCAACAGGCGATTCACTTTATCGACATCAATATTTTTTGGCAGGTGGCGCGTCGCACGCGGCGTCGCCACGCCTTTCGCCGGATTCGCTTTAATCACGCCCTGGCTAATCAGCCAATCGAGAAAACTGCGCAGCGCAGAGAGGCGCAGCGCCAAGCTGGCAAGTTTCAGGCCGCTGCGGCTGCTGCGTGCAGCCAGCGAACGTACCAGCGCGGCATCGAGGCGCAGCCAGTCGCTGACTTTGAGTTCGTCCAGCAGGGCGATAACTGCCGTCAGCTGGCGCTGGTAGTTGATCTGGGTCAGTGGGCTGAGCTGACGCTCAACCTTCAGGTAACACAGGAAGCCCTCTACGGCAGGTTGCAGAGGAGATTCGCTGCTCACGCGCGCTCAACCCAGCGCGACAGCAGCTGCGGCAGCATCAGCGCCAAGTGCTGCAGCAGGACGGTACCCATCCCGGACTGATAGTGCTGGCTGTCGCGGCTGCTGAAGATCAGCACGCCAAGATCGGCTTCTTCGCCCAGCAGCGACATCGCCACCGAGCCGATGGCTTTCGCCTGCGGCAAAAGCAGCAGCAGTTCTGGGCCGTTGAGGCTGCCAAGATAATGATTCTGCTTACCGAGACGCTGAATGCGCACGGATTCGAAAGCCTGACGCGGCAACGCCAGCTGGGTAAAATCGGAGGGCGCACCGATATTCCATTTATCGCTGAACAGGTGGATATTTGCCCCGGCCAGCCCGAATTCACGCGCCCAGCGGTGCAGGCGATTCAGCATTTCGGGCAGGCTCGGGGCCGAAGCCAGCTGCGCCTGTAGCGCAAACAGCCGATCGAACAGCTGCTGGTTGGCACTCGCCTGCTCCATCAGCAACGTAATCTCTTCTTCCAGCTGCTGGATATGGTTGCGCTGGCGCGCCAGCTGCCACTCGACCAGCGACACGGTGCCGCGCACGGGGTGCGGTACCAGCATCTGTTCAACTTGGCGCGCATTGCGGATAAAGAAGTCTGGATTTTGCAGCAGAAAATCGCTGACAGCGCGATCGTCCAGTAGAAGTTTGCTGGTTTCCTGCTGTGGATCCCCGACATATTTCATAGATAAATAAACCCGTCGTAAACGTGAGTGGCTGGCCCGGTCATATACAGCGGATGTCCCGGACCTTTCCAGGCGATGTTCAACGTGCCGCCAGGCAGGTCGACCCGCACTTTATCGCTCAGCAGCGCCTGCTGAATTCCCACTGCCACCGCTGCACAGGCTCCGCTGCCGCAGGCCTGGGTTTCCCCCGCACCGCGTTCATAGACGCGCAGGCGAATGTGTTCGCGGCTGCCCACTTCCATAAAGCCGACGTTGACGCGCTCCGGGAAGCGCTCGTGGCTTTCCAGCACTGGTCCGAGAGCGTCGACTGTGGCGGTCTGAATGCTTTCAACCTGCAGCACGCAGTGAGGATTGCCCATCGACACCACGCCGCACATGATGGTCTGCTCGGCGGCGCGCATCAGGTAGATAGATTCGGCTTTGTTAGCGCGGAACGGCACCTGCTGCGGCTCAAAATTTGGCTCGCCCATATTCACGCACACCAGTTCATCTTGGTTGACGCTCAGCACCATGCGGCCATTTTGCGTACTGACGCGAATATCGCTTTTGTTGGTCAGCCCTTTCAGGCGTACAAAGCGGGCAAAACAGCGCGCGCCGTTGCCGCACTGCGCCACTTCGCTGCCGTCGGCGTTGAAGATACGGTAGTGAAAATCGAGATCGGGATCGTAGGGCGGTTCGACGATCAGCAACTGATTAAAGCCGATCCCCAGATGACGATCGGCTAGGCTGCGGATCAGCTCTGGAGAGAAATAGACGTTTTGCGTGACGGCATCCACAACCATAAAGTCGTTGCCAAGGCCGTGCATTTTTGAGAACTGCATTTTCTGCTCCGCCGGGTGCGTCATGGGTTACTGAGCTGGTTGCACACTCGTCACGCCGCTCGCAGGCGTTTGCCCGGCATCGGTGGATGGAGTTGTTGATAGCGTCGTTTGGGTGGGTTGGGTCACCTGTGACTTCGGCTGTTCATCCTTTGGGAAATAGAGTGGCCCTTTAAGCCCGCATCCCGCCAGACTGACTACAGTCAGTAACAGTGCCAGCTGGCAAATCGTTTTCTTCATTCTTTTTTGCTCGTGAAAGATACCTATTGCTGTCTATCATCGCAGGTGAAGTTCGAAAAGCAACAGGAAAAGCGAATAACGCAGCAGAAGCCACCGCGACTCTGTTAATGTATCTGATAGCGCTGGGCGTAATCTTCGCTGGAGCCGCTTTCCGGTAGCGTGGCGCACAGCTGCGTCAGAGTCTGGCTGCAAAACGGGATGACTTGGAAGCGATCATCAAGCGGCACAATCTGGTAGAACTGCGGCAGATTGAAGTTGATAAAGCTGGAACCATAGGTGAAGCGGTCGTGTGAAGAGGAGTAGAAGCGGCTGACGTCGCGCACCAACTCTTCTTTACTGCCTTCGCAATGGTGATAAATCTCAACGCGGTTAGTTTCATTAAGGATATAGATATTGAAGCCGCGATCGTCGCGAGTGTCTTCAAAGAAGAATTGGATAATGCCTTCGCTGGCGTAGCCGTTCACCACAGCCGGCAAGCGCGCCTGGTCAGTTTCCACCTTCAGCGACAGGCCGTGCAGCTTGTTGTTGGAGATAGCACCGTAGAACTCTACCGCATTTTCCAGCTTATGCACCGACACGCTGAGACGCTCAAAGAACAGCCCCCACGTCTGACCCGCCACACGCAGCGCTTTAAAACGGCCCGGCTCATGGCGGGTACTGGAGAGACGCAGCTCAACGCACTCGGACACCAGCTGCTGCACGCGGGTACGGATCAGTCCGCGCAGATGCTGGCTGTAGCAGAACACCTCAACATTATCCGGCGGTGAGGCGTCCTGATGCATTTTGCCGAGGATGGTTTTCAGCGCATCGATCACCGACTGATCGCCGTTGAAATGTAGGGTGCGCACTTCATTCCACGAGTTACGATACAGCAGATCGATGCTGCCAATGAGGCACTGCTGCTGCTGCCCGAAGCTGAATACGTCCAGCTTGCGGAAATCAAAGTGAACCACCTGATTGCGGAACGCGACCGTCGGATCATATTCGAGGTTGACGATAATGGCTAGATGGCGAATTTCGCATGGGGTGTAGAGCGCTTTAGGCGTCGGAGAAGGCAGATGCGGCGGGAAATGGTGCGACACATCGGCCACCAGCTCCTGCAGACGCGCTAGATTGCAAATCTCATCGCCTTTAATATGCAGTCTTGTTTTGCTGGTCAGCAATCCGTTGAACCATGCCCACGCCACCAGCTTGTTGAGATAGCGGTTATATTCCAGCGGCTGATGGCTGATGATCGAGCTCATATCCGGCGACTGGTTGTACAGATACCAGCCCGCACGGTTGGCGTGACCATTAGGCACGTGAATAAAGGTCAGGTGCTGCTCAGAGAGGTCTGGGGAGATCTGCGGGTTCAGCAGCGTGACTTTCCCCGGCAGCGCTTCGAACGCAGCATACAGTTTACGCGTCAGTACTCCAATATCCTGCGGGCTGGCACTCACGCTTAAATTGTTGCGCCGCGCAAAGCGGATCAGGTTGCGATAGCTCTGCATCATAGCGTCCAGCAGCTCGTTGTGCGCTTCGCGTACCTGGCTGATTTTCCAGTTGGCTCGGCTGTCGAGCATCGCCAGACATTCGCTGTCCCAGCCCCACTCTTTTACCTGCTGACTGAGGATCTCGCGGCGCCAGCCGGCATCCTCTGTCGCGAGGGAGAGCTTCTCGTACACTTTCAGATAGAAGCAGCGGCGCAGTAGGTCAAGGCGCGCGTGGTCGTCGATGCTGGTTAGATAATGCGTTACCCGCTCCAGCATCATGCAGTAAGGATCCAGCCCGTAACAGACGATTTCTCCGTCGTGCAAGCGCTGTTTGATATCCATTGCTAGCAGGCGGGTGACCGGATATTCCCACGAATAGGCTTCCAGCAGCAGGGTTTTCAGCACCGCTTTGTACGGCGAGTCGATACTTTTATACAGCTGCCACAGGCTGGCACCGAAATACTCTTCCGCCGACAGCGTGCCGAGCCCACCAAGGTCGAGCCACTCGTTGGGCATCAGGACACCCTGCTGATACAGCGACATCACATAGTCGTCGTAATGCTCTTCCTCTTCACGCGGCACCATATTCCACAGAATACGTTTGCCCGCCATGCGCACGGCGGTGCGATAGAACTCATCAAGCAGCAGAATGTGCTGGGTTGAACCGCAGTCTTCGCCGCCAAGGCTACCGCTCTCATTATGACGGAAGCGGTTTTCATCAATCAGGAAGAAGCTGGCTTCCACGCCCATAGAGGCGCACCACTTCTGCAGCAGGGTGCATTTTTTCTGCAGGCTGAGGCGCTCGTCATTGTCCAGCCACGACTGATGGCAGACCCAGATATCAAGGTCAGAGGTGTAATTTTGGCCAATAGATGAGGTGCTGCCCATGGAGTAAACGCCGGTAATCGGCATTTCACCCGAGGTGGGAATGGCAGCAAGGTATCTGGATTTATCTTTCAAATCATTAAGATAGCTAATCTGGCTTTCATCAGGCGTGTAGAAGCTGATGCCATGTGGAACGTTACCTTCAAGATAACCCGGCATTAGCGGATGATGGCAATGTAATAAGGTCGGCAGCAGACTGTAAACCTGTTGGAATGCAGGTCCCATAGCAGCCAGTGCGCGGTCAACGCGCAGCTGGTTAATAGCATCCAGTCTCTGTTTCAGTGTCTCAATGTAGAGGTACAAGACGTCTCGCCTGATTATCCCAGTGCTTACACCCTTATGGACTGAAAAGGGTATATATAAAGTTCGGTTTCCGAAGTCTGCTGCTTGCTTTTAAAATAGTCGTGCAGATTTTTGCTGGAAACGCGATCAATCTAACACCTAGCAGATTGACCGTAAAGAAAAGTTGCGCTATTTAAATAGTTTAGCACATTTTGAGTTCAACTCACTGCAATACGTCCGTGTGCCGCCGTTTAACTGACAGCCTTCCCAGTCCAATGATAAGATAATCACAGTGAACGATCAAAACGGTATCAAGCATGTTAGACAAAATTTTAAGAATTGCCACCAGGCAAAGTCCGCTGGCCTTATGGCAGGCGGAGTACGTACAGCAGCGTTTAATCACCAGCCACCCGGGCCTGCGCGTCGAACTGGTGCCGATGGTCACCAAGGGTGATGTGATCCTCGACACGCCACTGGCGAAGGTGGGTGGCAAGGGTCTGTTCGTCAAAGAGCTAGAACAGGCGATACTGGAAGGCCGCGCCGATATTGCCGTGCACTCGATGAAAGATGTCCCGGTCGCTTTTCCTGAAGGTTTGGGGCTGGTAACGATCTGCGAACGAGAAGATCCGCACGATGCGTTTGTATCCTATCATTATGATTCGGTCGACGCGCTGCCGCGGGGCACCATTGTCGGCACTTCCAGCCTGCGCCGTCAGTGCCAGATCAGCGCACGCCGCCCGGATCTGGTGATCCGCTCGTTGCGGGGTAACGTTGGCACCCGCTTAGGCAAACTGGATGCCGGAGAGTATGACGCGATTATTTTGGCCGTCGCCGGATTAAAGCGACTGGGTCTTGGCGATCGTATTCGCCAGATCATGCCCGCAAAGGAGTCGCTTCCAGCCGTTGGCCAGGGCGCGGTTGGCATTGAGTGCCGCCTTGATGACGCTTACACCATCGGGCTACTGGCCGCGCTGGATGATGCAGACACCGCCTGCCGCCTGCTGGCTGAGCGTGCAATGAACACCCGGCTGGAAGGTGGCTGTCAGGTGCCCATCGGCAGCTTCGCGCTGCTGGATGATGACCAGTTGTGGCTGCGCGGTCTGGTGGGTTCACCGGACGGCAGTCAGATGGTCAGCGGTGAACGCCGTGGCCCGCGCGCGGATGCCGAGAAAATGGGCATTTCTCTGGCGGAAGAGCTGCTGGATAATGGCGCGCGCGAAATTCTCGCCGAGGTTTATCAGGGAAATCCACCGACTCCACCGACATGAGTATCCTGGTAACCCGTCCGTCACCTGCCGCAGATGAGCTGGTCAGCAGTTTGTGTGCACGCGGTCAGGTTGCTTGGCCCTTCCCGCTGATTAAATTTACTCCCGGGACTCAGCTGGATCTTCTGCCAGCACGCCTGAGCGCATTGCAGGAAGGGGATCTGGTGTTTATTCTCTCACAGCACGCCATTCACTATGCTCAGCCCGCGTTAATGCGCGCTGAAGCAACATGGCCCGCCAGCCTGAACTATTATGCTATAGGCCGCAGCACCGCGCTGGTGCTGCATACCGTCAGCGGTTATGACGTTGTCTGGCCGCACGAGCAGGAAAACAGTGAAATTCTCATTCAACTCCCCGAGCTGCAGGCGGTCGCTGGCAAGCGGGCGTTGATTCTGCGCGGCAACGGTGGGCGTGAATTACTGGCGGAAACTTTGCTTAACCGTGGCGCTCAGGTAGAGTTTATTCAGTGCTATCAACGGTGTGCAAAGTATTACCACGGCGCGGAGCAAGGCCGGCGCTGGCGCAACCAGGGAATAGATACTCTGGTGGTCACCAGCGGTGAGATGCTGCAACAGCTTTACTCGCTATTCCCCGAGGTCGATCGGGATGAATGGCTTCTGCACTGTCGGCTTGTTGTCGTCAGTGAACGTTTGGCTACCCTAGCTAGGGCATTGGGCTGGGCGAACATCTGTGTCGCTGGGGCAGCCGATAATGATGCGTTACTACGCGCACTTAATATGGGATGAGCCATTATGACGGAACACAAAGATTCCTCCGCCATTGTTGAAGAGACTACCCCAGCGGTTGAAACCTCAACACCTGAATCTACGCCAGCGCGTAAAGCGAAAAATAGCGCCACCGTGCTCAGCATTGTTGCGATTGCACTGGCAGTGGGCGGTGGCTTCTATATGTATGGGAAGCATCAGGCTCAACAGCAGGCCGCTGCTAGCCAAGCACTGGCCGCACAACTCTCTGACCTGCAGCAGCAGTCGGTCAGCGACCGGCAATCTCTTGTTCAGCAGCTGACGACGCAGAGTAGCGCACTGGATACGGCGCGTCAGCAGCAAACGGCGATGAGCCAGCAGCTCGACGAACTGAAAGAGAAGGTAGCCATTATTTCCGGCAGTGATGCACAAACCTGGCTGCTGGCACAGTCCGACTACCTAGTGAAAATGGCCGGGCGTAAGTTGTGGAGCGATCAGGATGTCACTACCGCTGCCGCGCTGCTGAAAAGCGCCGACGTCAGCCTAGCCGATATGAACGATCCCAGCCTGATCGAAGCACGTCGCGCCCTAGCGCAGGATATCAGCACACTTTCCACCCTCAGTCTAGTCGATTATGACGGCATCATTCTTAAGCTAAATCAGCTGTCTAACGGCGTGGATAATTTGCGCCTTGCTGACAACAACAGCGATGATGAGCCAATGGATGCCGACAGCGGTGAACTCTCTTCATCCCTGCGTGAATGGCGCCAGAACTTGGTGAAAAGCTGGCATAATTTTATGGATGATTTCATCACCATCCGCCGCCGCGATGCCACCGCGCAGCCGCTGCTGGCACCGAATCAGGACGTTTACCTGCGTGAAAACATCCGTTCTCACCTGCTGATTGCCGCCCAGACCGTACCGCGCCATCAGGATGAAATCTATAAGCAGTCGGTCGATACCGTTTCCGCCTGGGTGCGTGCTTGGTTCGATACTAACGATGCCAGCACCAAGGCGTTTCTCAACCAGCTCGATGAACTGAGCCAGCAGAGCGTGTCGATGGACGTGCCGGACACGCTGGGAAGTCAGCCAATGCTGGATAAACTGATGCAGACCCGCGTACGCAACCTGCTGGCACATCCTTCTGCGCATGCCGCTAAACCCGCGCAGCGGGGAGAATAATCATGTTAAAAGTTCTCCTGCTTTTCCTGCTGTTAATCGCTGGCGTGGTGATTGGCCCAATGATCGCGGGCCATCAGGGCTATGTGCTGATCCAGACCGATAACTGGAATATTGAAACCAGCGTGACTGGCCAGGTGATTATGCTGGTGCTGTCGCTGCTGGCGATCCTCGCTATCGAATGGCTGCTGCGCCGCATTTTCCGCACCGTTGCCCGCACCCGTGGCTGGTTCACCGGCCGTAAACGCCGCAGCGCCCACAAGCAGACTAATGCCGCACTGATCAAGCTGGCGGAAGGTGATTATCAGCAGGTAGAAAAACTGCTGTCGCGCCATGCCGATCACGCTGAGCAGCCGATGGTCAATTATCTGCTGGCCGCTGAGGCTGCCCAGCAGCGCGGTGACGAAATTCGCGTCAATCAGCATCTGGAACGTGCCACCGAGCTCAACGACGGCGATCCGCTGCCGGTTGAGATCACCCGCGTGCGCATTCAGCTGGCACGCAATGAAGATCACGCCGCCCGTCACGGCGTTGACCGCCTGCTAGAGATTGCCCCGAGTCATCCTGAAGTGCTGCGCTTGGCCGAGCAGGCTTACGTGCGAACTCAGGCATGGAGCGCGCTGTTAGATATTCTGTCAGAGATGGAGAAAGTGCAGGTTGGTGATAAAACTCATCGCGTTGCGCTACAGCAGCAGGCGTGGCTGGGTCTGATGAGCCAAGCAATGGTCGATCAGGGCAGCGATGGCCTTAAGCGCTGGTGGCAGAATCAGAGTCGTAAAACGCGCCATGAAACTGCATTGCAGGTTGCCATGGCCAATCACCTGATCGTCTGTGACGACCATGACACCGCGCAGCAAATCGTTCTAGGTGGCCTGAAGCACCAGTATGACGAGCGCCTAGTGCTGCTGATGCCGCGCCTGAAAACCTGTAACCCCGAGCAGCTGGAAAAAGCATTGCGCCAGAAGATTAAGCAGCACTGCGCCACGCCACTGCTGTACAGCACGCTGGGGCAACTGCTGATGCAGCACGGGGAGTGGAAACAGGCCAGTGAAGCCTTCCGTTCCGCGCTCGCGCTGCGCCCGGACGCGTTTGATTATGCTTGGCTGGCGGATACGCTGGACCGACAGCACAAACCGGAAGAAGCGTCCATCATGCGCCGCGACGGCCTGCTGCTGACGCTGAAAAACACGCCGTAACCTGCGGTCGGGCATGCAACTTCCTGAAGGAAATCTAGGGTAAAAAAAGACCTGCCATCTGGCAGGTCTGAATTTCTCTGATTCTTAAAATTCTATCTCGATGATTAATATACGTTTAAAAGCCCATAAGCAGAAAAATCTGTTCGTGGGCTGTCGTCGAAAACCAACAACTTCCGCTTGAAGGCGTCTTCAATCGGAGACAGTAAATGTAAGTATTAGTAAATAACCTTTAAAACAATTATATACACATCACCGAACGGAGATGAAAGGTAGGGATGGGCCACTGCTTTGGTCCCTTCGCCGAGCCCGCTTTAGAACTCCCGTTTAACGATAATATAGCCGTTTATTAGGCGTCAATTACTCTGACTGGGTCGCGCCAATTACTTTGGCCTGTTTGTAATCTTAGCGTCATGTTTCTTCTTTCTCTTTCTACGGAGAGGTTGTGACGCTTAATATCAGAGGCACTGTTGCAAAGAT
>NZ_MAYS01000274.1 GCF_001756855.1 Candidatus Erwinia dacicola
TTTGCAACAGTGCCTAAAATCACCGGTCTGGCCCTACTGGAGAGCCTGTTTGCAGGAAAAATATTTGACTCAGCATGAGCGCTTTTACATCGAAAAACGAAAGATAGCGTCAGTGCCTCCTCCTGCTTCGTCCGGTGGCTGCGGTAGCGCATGATAATCTCGTCCCGCCTGGCATAGTGTTCCAGCCGGCTCATGGCGACCGGGGGCTTCTTCAGGTAAGACCCGAAGTACATCGCCACGTGCGTAGCGTTGTCCATCACCTTCGACACCCTCACATTCCACTTCCGCCGATAATGCCGGTCCAGAAAGAGGTTCCAGTTACGGCGGTAGTGACTCTCTGCGGCCAGGGCTGCCGGCATCTCCAGCCGCCAGTATTCCCGGCACAACAGGTCAGTGAGGCGGTAACGCCACATGGGCATGACGTTCCGGGTATATAACTGAATTTTCTTCCAAGTATTGTTGTCGGTCACTCCTCGCCTCAGTACCAAGTACCACCCGTAGGGGCCGATCTTCTTTATCGATCGGCCCTTACCAAGCTCATGGCTTTAGCGCGCTTAGATCAAGATAGTGCGCCAGCTCGCGCGTTTCGGCTCGCGGCAGATACGGCAGCTCACCCAGCAGCGGCGCCGAGATCTTATCCCTCAATACGTCAATAATTTCCGCATAGTGCGCCAGCCCCGGATTTATCCGGTTGGCGACCCAGCCCAGCAGCGGCAATCCGTCATTCACCACCGCCTGCGCCGTCAGCAGCGCATGGCTGATGCAGCCCAGTTTAATCCCCACCACCAGCACTACCGGCAGCTGTTCCTGCACCGCCCAGTCCGATAGCGGACGCAAATCGTTCATCAGGCTGCGCCAGCCGCCCGTCCCTTCCACCACGGTGTAATCTGCCTGCCCGTCCAGCGTCTTCAGCCCGTGGCTAAGCGTGGCGTAATCAATCGGCGTGTGGCTGGTGCTGATTTCATCTTTCAGCAGCGTGACCGGGTTGATCGCTTGGTACGGCAGTTGAATCGATGATGAAGCCTGCAGAACCAGCGCATCTTTATTGCGCGGCCCCTCCTCCGTTTGCTGGTTGCTTTTAGCAACAGGTTTATAGCCTACGGCCTGTTTACCTTGCGCTGCCAGCTTCTGTAACAGCGCGCGGGACACCACCGTTTTGCCGACTTCAGTATCGGTTCCGGTAACAAATAGACGTTTCAACATGAATGGCTCCGGCAGGCCCTTGATGTCCAAGGTAATCATTTTCGTACTTTACAAGTGAGCGAAAATTGTAGGGCAGTGCCACCGACCGGAGATTGCGTTAGCGCAAGGTTTAGTCGATTTATCAGCCCTGTGGGAGCTTGATTAATAAAAAAGCGTTATACAGGGCATCTTTGCCCAGCGCCGCGCCCAGCATGGTGCCGAGATTAACAAACTCGGTTGGCTCAACCTGTAAGTCAGCGCTATAGCTGGGCAGCGCCTGTTGGCGAATGCAGGTGGCGAATTTTCACGCTTCAAAATAAAGCAATCTATGATTGTGAAATACTTATCAGATGGCGTCAAATATTTGATTCAATATGCGATTTACAACACATAAACCGGCTCCATACGCTCATGTTTTCTGGGTAGAGTCTTGGGACGTGGTGTAAATTTGGCAGGATGGTGAGCGCCATCGGCTTATCCGGTCAGGTAATGGTTAATCAGACAATCATTTTAAAAGGAACAAACTGATGGCTGACCACAGTCATGACATTCAGCAACAC
>NZ_MAYS01000275.1 GCF_001756855.1 Candidatus Erwinia dacicola
CCATTGAAGCCATTGAAGCCGGGGATGAAACATGTTGAAAAGCTGTACTCTTGCCCTGACCGGTAACCCAAACGTTGGCAAAACCACCCTGTTTAATCAGCTGACCGGAGCTCGCCAGCGCGTCGGCAACTGGGCAGGCGTCACGGTTGAGCGTAAAGAGGGGCGCTTTACCACCGCCCAGCATCAGGTAAAGCTGGTCGATCTGCCCGGCTGTTACTCGCTGACTACCCTTTCGGAGCAGGCATCGCTGGATGAGCAGATCGCCTGTCAGTACCTGCTGAACATGGAAGCTTCGCTGGTGATCAACGTGGTGGATGCCAGCAATCTGGAGCGCAATCTCTACCTTACGCTACAGTTGCTGGAGATGGGACTGCCTTGTATCATCGCGCTCAACATGCTGGACATTGCCGAAAGCCAGCAACTCAAAATAGACATTGCAGCGCTGGAGCAGGCGCTGGGATGCCCGGTAGTGCCGCTGGTTTCCACACGCGGGCGCGGGATTGATCGACTGAAACAGGCTATTGACCATTACCCACATCGCTGCAGGCAAATCAGTGTCGCCTACCCTGCTGCGGTGCAACAGGCGGTGACACAGCTGGCTGAGGCCATGGCGGCGGCCCTTTCGCCGGCGCAAAAAAAGTGGCTGGCGCTGCAAATGCTGGAAGGGGATATCTGGAGCCAGCAGCAGGCCGTGGATGCCGCCCGGCTGCTGCCCGCCGTATCACAGCAGACAGGAGCAGACGTGGCGCAAACCATCGTCAGCAGCCGCTATCAGACGATTGAAACCCTGTGCGGCCAAGCCATTCTGCAGCAGGGAACGCGCAAGGGGGTGTCGCAGCATCTCGATCGCCTGACGATGAACCGCTGGCTTGGCCTGCCTTTCTTCCTGCTGGTGATGTACGTGATGTTTTTCCTCGCCATTAATCTCGGCGGTGCGCTTCAGCCACTGTTCGACCTCGGATCGGCGGCGCTATTTATTCAGGGTACGCAGTGGGTGGGCATCACGCTGCACTTGCCAGAATGGCTGACGCTGTTTCTGGCGCAGGGTATTGGCGGTGGTATCAATACGGTGATGCCGCTAATTCCACAGATCGGCATGATGTACCTGTTTCTCTCGCTGCTGGAAGATTCTGGCTATATGGCGCGTGCCGCCTTTGTAATGGACCGTCTGATGCAGGTGCTCGGCCTGCCGGGGAAATCTTTCGTGCCGCTAATTGTCGGCTTTGGCTGCAATGTCCCGTCAGTCATGGCCGCCCGCACGCTTGATGCCCCGCGCGAGCGCCTGATTACCGTACTGATGGCACCATTTATCTCCTGCGGTGCACGCCTTGCCATCTTCGCGGTGTTTGCCGCGGCCTTCTTTGGTCAGCGCGGGGCGCTGGTGGTATTCAGCCTTTACCTGCTTGGCATTGGTGCCGCTATCGCTACCGGCATGCTGCTCAAGCATACGCTGATGCGCGGCGCGGTCAGCCCGTTTGTGATGGAGCTGCCCACATGGCACGTTCCGCACGTTAAAAGTCTGCTGTTACAAACGTGGCAGCGGCTGCGCGGCTTTGCGCTGCGTGCGGGAAAAGTGGTTGTGCTGGTCAGCATGGTGATTGGCGGGCTGAACAGTTTTACCTTCAGCGGTCAGCCGGTCAGTAATCTCAACGACTCGGCCCTTGCCAGCGTCAGTCGCACGCTTACCCCGCTGCTGTCGCCGATTGGCGTGCATCAAGATAACTGGCAGGCGACCGTCGGGCTGCTGACCGGGGCAATGGCGAAGGAGGTGGTTGTCGGCACGCTCAATACGCTATACACCGCAGAAGCGTTGCAGCGGCAGCCGTTTGACGCGGCGCAGTTTAACCTGATTGCTCAGCTTAAGGATGCCGCAGTGCAAACTTGGCAGAGCCTGCAGGCCACTTTCAACCTCAGCGTACTGGCGAACCCGATTGAAGCTAGTAAAGATGGTGCCGAAATGACCAGCGGTGTCATGGGTACCATGCACAGTAAATTTGCCAGCGATGCCGCCGCCTACAGCTACCTGATCTTCGTGCTGCTGTATGTTCCTTGTGTCTCGGTGATGGGGGCCATCGCGCGCGAAAGCAGCGCCCGCTGGATGCTCTTCTCTATTGTGTGGGGCATCGATCTGGCGTACTCACTCTCTGCCCTGTTCTATCAACTTGCCCGTTTTGACCAGCATCCGCGCAGCAGCCTAACGATCATCGCCGCCGTGTTAGTGATTAATGCGTTACTGATGTTAGTCCTGCGACGCATCCGCATCCGTCCGGCGCTCATTCCAGTAAAAAATGGGGTGAGCTGCTGCGCTAGTTGCGCAAAAAGCGACAATTGCCACTGATGTAAGTTACGATTTTGTGACCAGCGTCTAGAGTGAGGAATAACACTTGATTTTTCACCTGCGGTGGTAGTCGAAATAAAAATGAATATTATCAATAAGTTATTAGATAAAATCTATGAATACTCCTTTCCGCAATCGTACCTACAGCGTCTGAACACGCTGATTGACGAGGCGCGGGCGCAGATTCATCATCCGCGCAAAGCCCACTGGGATGACAAACGATGTGGTGCTGATCGCCTATACCGATCCCCACCCTAACCACCTTCTCGCGCTTCTATCAGCAGCATCTGCAGTCCAGTTTTAACTTGGTTCACCTGCTGCCCTTTTTCCCCTATTCATACGACGACGCCTTTTCGGTGATTGATTATCACTAGGTTAATCCCCGGTGCGGTAGCTGGCAGGAGATCGCCGACCTGCACCAGCACACGCGCCTGATATTCGATTTTGTCTGCAATCGTATGTCCGCGCACAGCGCCTAGTTCATTGATAGGAATTAAAACCCCAAAACGAATAAAATCTAACCGCAATATCTATCGACTGGCCTAAACTGGCGGGGTTTTCTGGTTTTACTCCCACCAATCAATAACGCTATTTTCATCGCTGACACTAATTTGCTGTCTATTTTTTAAGTATTTTCTGCCTTCCGGACGGATCTTCCCTGCATCCGCGCCTAACCGCAAATTTTCATCTGCGCCAGTTTCTCATGACAGGCCAGCAGTTTCGGAACCCGCAGTCCCCGTTTCAGCCCGCTGAAACACATCATTTTGCCGCACATAATGCACGCCAGCGGATACATCACATCCAGCACCGACCGTTTTGACGGACTCAAAAAACCGTAATACCGCACCATCCAGAACCGTTTCTCCGGCACGTGCCAGGAAAAACGCGCCATAAATTCATCACCGCTCAGCGTCAGTGCTTCCTCCTGCTTCGTCCCGTGGCTGCGGTAGCGCATGATAATCTCGTCCCGCCCAGGGTAGAGTCTTAGGACGTGGTGTAAATTTGGAAGGATGGTGAGAGCCATTGGCTTATCCGGTAAGGTAATGGTTAATTAGACAATTATCTCAGAAGGAGTCAACCGATGGCCGACAACAGCATGACATTCAGCAACACCCTGATGCAACTCGGCGGCGAGGACTTTCTGCGTGAACTCACCGAATTTATGCTCAACCGCATCATGGAGGCCGATGTCACTCAGCGCATCAACGCAGAGCCTCATGAGCGCAGTGACGAGCGGGAGACCTACCGTAACGGCTACCGTGA
>NZ_MAYS01000276.1 GCF_001756855.1 Candidatus Erwinia dacicola
GGCATGGTAAAGGTGATGTGCTGCCCTTCGCAGTCGGGCAGGACGTGTTGTTGCTCAGCAATCCACTGCTCGGTAGACTTCATGCCGCCGGCGCTGCAGGCCTTTGACTTGCAGCTCTGGCAGAAGAAGCGGGAGTGGGTACAGTCAGGTGAAGCGCAGCAGTAGCGGCGCACACCCATAGCGCAGGTGCCGCAGGCGCGCATGCGCTCAACGGCGAGTGGGGTCCACTGGCTGACGCTGTCGCCATGTTTTTCGAGATAGCGGTTCCAGCCGTCATCGACGGTGAAAAGGAGTTTGGCGGGACGCGGGATATACATGGAGCTGAGTATAAAGCGGAGCTCCAGTCATGCAAAGCACCGGAACGGCGAAGCCGTGACGCTCGCCCTGTAAGGGCGCTACGTTCACGATCTTAGGCTGGACCCCCTGACGACGGCACAGTGCAATGATCTTCTTGAAATCGTGGAGGACCGTTACGGGCAGAGCAGCACGATAGTGGTGAGCCAGTTCCCGGTAGATAAATGGCACGGATTAATGGAGACCCCGACAACAGCGGATGCGATCCTAGACAGAGTAGTGCATAACGCCCACAGGCTGGTCCTTCAGGGAGAATCGATGAGAAAATGTAATCTGGCAGTAGAAAGCGAGAAAAAACTAGCTTAAAAAGCAGCAGAGAAAGTTAGTGCATCCCGGCTGATCGAACAGATGCGAAACAGTAATCGAACTTCAATGCCAATCCGTGATCGATCAAAGCGGAATACGCACGCACAGAATGCACGCCAGCGGGTCCACCTTCAGCAGCCGCTGGTACATGCCCCGCTAGGTTACCTTCCGCGCCGTTTTACGCAGCGTTTCCGTCAGCGGATACACCACATCCAGCACCGACCGTTTTGACGGACTCAAAAAACCGTAATACCGCACCATCCAGAACCGTTTCTCCGGCACGTGCCAGGAAAAACGCGCCATAAATTTATCACCGCTCAGCGTCAGTGCTTCCTCCTGCTTCGTCCCGTGGCTGCGGTAGCGCATGATAATCTCGTCCCGCCCAGCATAGTGCTCCAGCCAGCTCATGGCGACCGGGGGCTTCTTCAGGTAAGACCCGAAGTACATCGCCATGTGCGTAGCGTTGTCCATCACCTTCGACACCCTCACATTCCACTTCCGTCGATAGTGCCGGTCACTCCTCCGGCTGTGGTGGAGAGGTGAATGTGCGGATGCCACTGCTGAGCGACCCTAGGTGTGGATAACGCTGAAGCATCCCGGCAACAGGTCGACGCGACGACCAGTTTCCAGAACAACATCTGCTGCGAGTCGGCTCATATCAGCGGCTAGAATTCATAGGGGATCGTGAAGGTGATGTGCTGCCATTCCCCGTCAGGTACCAGGGTCAGCAGATACTGTATCCAGATTTTGCCTGCGTTCACGCCGCAGTGCGGACAGGAGCGGCTTTTACAACGGAAGCAGACTTTTTTGTATGACCACATCTGGGGTCAGGACAGCGCCAGCAGGTGTACCCCACAAGCGAGGTGCTGCAGGCCATGATTTTTGGGCCTCAATGACGACCGGACGGACAGAACCTTCAGGCTGTCTGTGATACCAGTTAAGCCAGCGGTTGCCCTGCTGAAAGATATCGACGAAGCGTGGCAGCATCAGGCGTGAGCGGGGTTTTTTTGGTAATGTACGGTGTCGCAGTCTGGTCAGTACCGGGCACCAGCGCTGATATGTGCAGCCAGGGAAGCGAATTCCCGCTCCGTGCAGCGGGGGATTTCGGTGTGCCCGTAGTCGTCAGTGCAGACAAACCAGAAGACGAGTTTTTTGTTACCGGCGTCGACGAAGAAGGGAATATTGAGGTCATCACAGCAGCTCACGGCATCGTCGAACTCATCAAAATGCAGGACAGCAGCATCTTCACCAGTTTCTTCATCATCATGAAGATTATAACCGGGGGGCAGAGCGGGGCATAAAAACACTTACACAAAATGTGGATGCTGAATTTATAACAGCCACTGCAGGCTATGACAA
>NZ_MAYS01000277.1 GCF_001756855.1 Candidatus Erwinia dacicola
GTTAAAAGCGGGGTCGGTATTGCGTCTGAGTTCCCTGCTAATAGTGGAGCAGGACAGATTAAGCTCTCTGGCGATGGTAGCCAGTTTTACACCTTCACTACGCCGCTTTTCAATGTAGAACCGCTCTTTCTGAGTCAGATGTTTTCCCTGCATGCAACAAGCTCTCCAGTAAGACCAGAACGGAGATTTTATCCGGGTCTGGCCAGTGGGTCACTTTGTTGCGTTTCGAGTGGAAATGGGGCGCTTAGCGTTGCACTTCAAACTTGAATCCGCCACTCATCAATAAATTTGCAACAGTGCCTATCGTGACGCTGATCGAACTCTGGCCGGAGGAAACTCTTGCTATCTCGCTGACCCTCGACTCATTATTACAGCGCTCATTCCTGCACTGGCTGCGCGATATGCTGCCGCAATGCACTAAATTGCAAAGAAAACGTATTTTATTTGAACTTGCAGAAGCGGATGTGTGTCAACACATCAGCCGCTTAGAACCGGTGTTCCGTTTACTTTACGGTTTTAGCTGTAGCGTAGCGGTGAATCAGGCAGGGTTAACGGTGATCAGTACCGCCTATATCAAGCAGTTTCAGGTGCGGCTGATCAAGCTGTATCCGGACTTGGTACGCAATATCGACCAACGTACCGAAAATCAGCTGTTTATACAAAGCCTGCTGGAGAGCTATAAGCAGACTTCGACTGAGGTTTTTGCCGCGGGAATGCGTTTTAAGGAAGAGTGGCAAACCCTAGTTGAGCTAGGCGTAACCGGGGGGCAGGGGGGCTTTCGCCACCTCACAACCGGTTAACAGCAGTGTAAAAAATATTTGCAAAGATATCAAGTTTAGTCTCATGTCTGGCGGGTTTTCACGTAGAATACACGCGCGGTCGTGGTGAGATGCGGCTTTGTCGCTGACCCAAGCGAAACTGAAAATATTAATTTTTATGTATGTTATGTCCGCTAACTCGTTGGAAAACTAGGGCAGATTTCCGGAATGACGGTCTCTGTTTTACAACAGATGCTTAAGGTTGTGACGCTGGCATGAGGTAGCATAACTTTTCACCGGAGCAGAACTTTTTTGCGCCTTGTCGCTGCTTCGTGTGGTTGGTAAAGTAAGCGGATTTTATTTTCCGTCCCCAGCTTGCAGGATTATCCTTTAGTATGTTTAAAAAATTCCGTGGCATGTTTTCCAACGATTTGTCCATCGACTTGGGTACCGCCAATACCCTGATTTACGTGAAAGGGCAGGGCATTGTTCTTAATGAGCCTTCCGTCGTTGCTATCCGTCAAGATCGTGCCGGTTTCCCCAAAAGCGTGGCGGCAGTCGGTCATGACGCAAAACAGATGCTGGGTCGTACCCCCGGTAATATCGCAGCTATTCGCCCAATGAAAGATGGCGTTATCGCCGACTTCTTTGTCACCGAAAAAATGCTGCAGCACTTTATCAAACAGGTTCACAGCAACAGCTTCATGCGCCCAAGCCCGCGCGTGCTGGTGTGTGTACCGGTGGGCGCGACTCAGGTTGAACGTCGTGCCATTCGCGAATCTGCGCAGGGTGCAGGGGCACGTGAAGTGTTCCTGATTGAAGAACCGATGGCTGCGGCGATCGGTGCTGGCCTGCCCGTTTCTGAAGCGACCGGCTCAATGGTGGTGGATATCGGTGGTGGTACCACTGAAGTGGCCGTGATCTCGCTGAACGGTGTGGTTTACTCCTCTTCCGTACGTATCGGCGGTGACCGCTTCGACGAAGCGATTATTAATTATGTGCGCCGTAACTACGGCTCTCTGATTGGTGAAGCCACCGCAGAGCGTATTAAGCATGAGATCGGTTCAGCCTACCCGGGCGACGAAGTGCGCGAAATTGAAGTACGTGGTCGTAACTTGGCAGAAGGGGTTCCGCGTGGCTTCACTCTGAACTCCAACGAGATCCTCGAAGCGCTGCAGGAGCCGTTAACCGGCATCGTGAGCGCGGTGATGGTTGCGCTGGAACAGTGTCCGCCAGAGCTGGCATCTGACATTTCAGAACGTGGCATGGTATTGACCGGTGGTGGGGCGCTGCTGCGTAACTTGGACCGCCTGCTTATGGAAGAGACCGGAATCCCGGTGGTCGTTGCAGAAGATCCGTTGACCTGCGTTGCGCGCGGCGGTGGTAAAGCGTTGGAAATGATCGACATGCACGGCGGCGATTTGTTCAGCGAAGAATAATCTCCTTGAAGGAGTGCCAAGGTGCTGCCCGCATTCCTTTTTCATGTTGTCGAGGAAAACGCCGAGTTTATGAAGCCGATGTTCAGCAGGGGGCCTTCCCTGCAGTTACGCTTATTTTTAGCGGTTATAGTGGCAATAGGCGTAATTGTTGCCGACAGTCGTATGGGAGCTTTTTCCCAGATCCGCACCTATATGGACACTGCCGTCAGTCCATTCTACTTCCTAGCTAACGGGCCGCGTCAAATTCTGGACAATATTTCTGAAACATTGTCCTCCCGCCAGCAACTCGAGCTTCAAAATAAAGCCTTACAGCGTGAACTGATGCTGAAAAACAGCGAACTGCTGATGCTGGGTCAGTTTAAGCAGGAAAACGCCCGCTTACGCGAACTGCTGGGTTCACCACTGCGTCAGGATGAGCAGAAAATGGTGACGCAGGTGATCTCCACCGGTACCGATCCTTACACCGACCAAGTAGTGATCGACAAAGGCAGCGTCAACGGCGTGTATGAAGGTCAGCCGGTGATCAGCGATAAAGGCGTGGTCGGCCAGGTGGTAGCGGTGGGTAAAATAACCAGCCGCGTGCTGTTGATCTGCGATGCTTCTCACGCGCTGCCTATTCAGGTGCTGCGCAGTGACATCCGGGTGATTGCTGCCGGTAACGGCTGCACTGAAGATCTGCAGCTCGAGCATCTGCCTGGTAACACCAATATCCGCGTCGGTGATGTGCTGGTGACCTCCGGGCTGGGCGGACGCTTCCCTGAAGGCTACCCAGTTGGCGTGGTGTCATCAGTGAAAGTTGATACCCAGCGCGCTTATACCGTGATCCAAGCGCGTCCAACCGCTGGCCTGCAGCGCCTGCGTTATCTGCTGCTGTGGGGCGCAGATCGCAATGGCACGATGCCAATAGCGCCGGATGAAGTGCACCGCGTGGCCAACGAGCGCCTGATGCAAATGATGCCGCAGGTGTTACCGCAGGCCAGTGAAGTCGTCGGGCCACCGGCACCGGCAGCCCCTGCGGTGACAACGCAAACTGCCGCGTCGGCAACGGTGCCTGTCCGCACCCAGCCCGCCGAGCGTAGGGTGCAGCCTTGAGTCGCTATCGCAGTCAGGGGCGCTGGGTCATCTGGCTCTCCTTCCTAGTCGCGCTGGTCCTGCAAATTATGCCGTGGCCCGAACAGTTCTACATGTTCCGACCTTCTTGGTTGTTGCTGATCCTCATTTACTGGACGCTGGCGCTGCCGCACCGCGTGAATGTCGGCACCGGCTTCGTGATGGGATCTATAATGGATCTTATCTCCGGTTCGACCCTCGGCGTGCGTGCCCTAGCGCTGAGCATCGTCGCATACTTGGTGGCATTTAAATTTCAGCTATTACGCAATCTGGCGCTGTGGCAGCAGGCACTAATGGTGATGGTGCTGTCGCTGGCGATGGATGTTGTTGTTTTCTGGGCGGAATTTTTAGTGATTAATGTCTCTTTTCGCCCAGAAATATTCTGGAGCAGCGTCGTCGACGGTGTCCTCTGGACGTGGTTGTTCTTACTGATGAGAAAAATTCGCCGCCAGTTTGCCGTTCAATAAAGGACAATTATGGTATCCCTGTATCTGGCTTCTGGCTCCCCCCGTCGTCGTGAACTGTTGACTCAGCTTGGCCTGTTATTTGAATGCCTCACCACCGAGGTCGAAGAGCAGCGGCATGATGGCGAAATGGCGCAGCAGCATGTACGCCGCCTTGCCCATGATAAAGCGCAGGCGGGTGTCGCCGTGGCGGCACAGGATCTACCGGTGCTGGGGGCGGATACCATCGTCGTACTGAATAATGAAGTGCTGGAGAAGCCGCGCGATAGTGCTGCCGCAGGCGCGATGCTGGCGAAGCTCTCCGGCCAGACGCATCAGGTCATGACCGCCGTTGCGCTGGCAGACCGCCAGCAAACGCTGGATTGCCTAGTGATAACTGACGTCACTTTCCGCGTGCTCACGCCCGAAGATATTGCCAGCTATGTTGCCAGCGGTGAACCGATGGACAAAGCTGGAGCATACGGTATTCAGGGACTGGGCGGCAACTTTGTCAGAAAAATTAATGGAAGCTATCACGCGGTCGTTGGGCTGCCACTTGTGGAAACCGCCGAGCTGTTCAGCCATTTTCAGTCGCTGCGTGAAGTGAGAGGTCAAGATGACAGCTGAACTACTGGTAAATATTACCTCTTCAGAAACCCGCGTTGCCTATATTGATGGCGGGATCCTGCAAGAGATCCACATTGAGCGTGAAGCGCGCCGCGGTATCGTAGGTAACATCTACAAGGGCCGCGTTAGCCGGGTACTGCCGGGAATGCAGGCAGCCTTTGTCGATATCGGCCTAGAAAAAGCCGCGTTCCTGCACGCTTCCGATATTATGCCGCACACCGAATACGTGGCGCGTGACGAAAAGAAAAACTTTATCGTGCGCGATATCTCCGATCTGGTGCGTCAGGGCCAGGACCTGATGGTGCAGGTGGTAAAAGATCCGCTCGGTACCAAAGGTGCGCGTCTGACTACCGACATTACCCTGCCTTCGCGCTATCTGGTATTTATGCCGGGCGCATTGCACGTAGGCGTTTCGCAGCGCATTGAGAGCGAAGCCGAGCGTGACCGCCTGAAGGCCGTGGTCGCCGGTTACTGCGACGAACTGGGCGGCTACATTATCCGGACCGCTGCCGAAGGCGTGGGTGAAGATGAGCTGGCGTCCGACGCAGCATTCCTTAAGCGGCTGTGGACCAAAGTGATTGAGCGTAAGAAGCGCAACCAGACGCGTTGCCGCCTGTATGGAGAAGTTGCCCTGTCGCAGCGCATTCTGCGTGACTTTGCCAGTGCTGCGCTTGACCGCATCCGCATCGACTCGCGTCTGATCTTCGAATATCTGGTGGAATTTACCGGTGAATATATCCCGGAGATGACCGCCAAGCTGGAGCTGTATACCGGCAAGCAGCCAATCTTCGATCTGTTTGATGTGGAAAACGAGATCCAGCGTTCTCTCGACCGTAAGATTGAGCTGAAATCCGGCGGCTACCTGATCATCGACCAGACAGAAGCGATGACCACCATCGATATCAATACCGGCGCTTTTGTCGGCCACCGCAATTTCGAAGAGACCATTTTTAATACCAATATTGAAGCCACGCAGGCGATTGCCCGCCAGCTACGCTTGCGCAATCTGGGCGGCATTATTATGATCGACTTTATCGACATGAATAATGAAGATCACCGCCGCCGCGTGCTGCACTCGCTCGACCAAGCGCTGAGTAAAGATCGGGTAAAAACCGGGGTCAACGGCTTCTCCCAGCTCGGGCTGGTGGAGATGACGCGTAAGCGCACGCGTGAAAGTATTGAGCATGTATTGTGTCAGGATTGCCCAGTATGCAAAGGTCGCGGCATGCTGAAAACCGTGGAAACGGTGTGTTACGAGATCATGCGTGAAATCGACAGGGTGCATCATGCCTATGACTCCGATCGTTTCCTAGTCTATGCTTCTCCCGCGGTCGGCGAAGCGCTGAAAAGCGAGGAGTCGCACGCGCTGGCGGAAATGGAAATATTTGTCGGCAAACAGGTTAAAGTCCAGGTTGAACCGCTCTATACCCAGGAGCAGTTTGACGTGGTGATGATGTAGATTTAGGCTGTGACAAGGAGAGGTATGTGAGGCGATTTTTGAGGGTTTTGCTACTGACGGGCGCAACGTTAGTCGTGGTGACTGCGCTACTGGTCAGTGGCTTACGCCTGCTGATGCCTCATCTCAACGGCTGGCGCACGACTGTCCTTGAACATATCTCCTCCGCCACCGGCGTGCTGGTGCAGGCCAGCTTGTTAGAAGGTAGCTGGGAAAACTACGACCCGCGCCTTGATGGTTAGGAGATTGAATCGCCTCTTCTGAGAGCGCCCAACCATGAATGTCAGAACGAACTATCCCTTTGATGCTGGAGCCGTGCGTAGGTTTAAGTATGAAAATGCAGTTTTTGTCGTGTTTTTAACCGAAAATCCATTTTTTAGGCAAACTTATCC